>CAYUSM010000054.1:0-15216 GCA_964447345.1 uncultured Sulfitobacter sp.
TCCTGCTGCCGATGAGCCGCACGAATATCGCCGCACTTTTCGTCATCCTGTTTATCTACGGCTGGAACCAGTACCTGTGGCCGCTGCTGATCACCACCGATCCGTCGATGAACACCATCGTGATGGGCATCAAGCAGATGTTCCCAAGCGGGGACGATGTGGCCGACTGGCCGGTGATCATGGCGACCTCGATTTTGGCGATGATCCCGCCGGTGATCGTGGTCATCTCGATGCAGAAACTCTTTATCCGCGGCCTTGTAGACAGCGAGAAGTAATCATGGCGACAGTCAGCCTATCAGACGTGAAAAAGTCCTTTGGCAAGACGGATGTGATCCATGGGATCGACATCGACATCAAGGACGGGGAGTTCATCGTGATCGTTGGCCCCTCTGGCTGCGGAAAGTCCACGCTTTTGCGGATGGTCGCGGGGCTTGAGACGGTGACTTCTGGCGAGATCAGCATTGATGGGAAGGTTGTGAACGGGTTGGAGCCCATGGACCGCGACATCGCGATGGTCTTCCAGAACTACGCGCTTTATCCGCATATGTCTGTTTTCGACAACATGGCCTATGGATTGAAGATTGCCGGGACACCCAAAGGCGAGATCGAGGCACGGGTGCAGGAGGCGGCGACGCTGTTGCAGTTGGAGCCCTATCTGAAGCGCCGTCCACGGGAGTTGTCGGGGGGACAGCGGCAGCGGGTGGCGATGGGACGCGCGATTGTGCGCAAGCCCGCGGTGTTCCTGTTTGATGAGCCATTGTCGAACCTCGACGCCAAGCTGCGGGTACAGATGCGGCTGGAGATCAAGCAGCTGCAGCGGCGGCTGGGTGTGACCTCGCTTTACGTGACACACGATCAGGTCGAAGCGATGACGCTGGCGGATCGGATGATCGTGATGAATGCGGGTGTAGCGGACCAGATTGGCGAGCCCCTTGAGGTCTATGGCAATCCACAGACGGAGTTTGTGGGCGGCTTTATCGGCTCACCCCCGATGAACTTTCTGGATGTGAAGCTTGCAAAGGACATGCCGACGCAAGCGATGCGTTTGGGCGTGCGCCCGGAGCATATCGAGATTGCGGACAGCGGTGCGCAGACCAGTGGTGAGGTGATGTATGCCGAAGCGCTGGGGGCGGAGACGCTGGTGCATGTGAAGTTGGGAGACGGCAGCATTGCCACGGTGCGACAGGATGCGACGCGACCCCAGCCCGAGGAAGGGGCGGAGGTGGGTCTGGCCTGGTCTGCGGCGGATCAAATCACCTTTGACGTGCAGGGGCAGCGCTGCTGACAGCCCTTGCGGCACGAAAAAAGGGCGCACACTCAGGCGCGCCCTTGGAGTGGTCGGTGGAGAGAGGGGTTACTTCCAGCCGACCTCGTTGAAGATTTTCTGCGCTTCCGGAACGTTCTTTGCCACGGCGGAGAGGTCGACCTCGTCTGCCTTGAACTCACCCAGCTTTGCGACGCTTTCGCTGACCGCCACGCCGGGGACGGCGGGGAACTCATCGTTACCGGCAGAGAAGTATTGCTGCGCCTGATCAGAGGCGAGGTATTCGAGGAACTTCACCGCGTTCTCCAGGTTGGGCGCGTTTGCCGCGATGCCGCCGCCAGAGAGGTTCATATGCGCACCTTCCGCTTCCTGTGCGGGGAAAACCCAGCCAATCTGCTCGATATCGGAGGACAGACCGTCCACGTCTTTGCGCAGGGCGCGCGCGAAGTAATAGGTGTTCGCGATGGAGATGTCGCACTGGCCCGAGACGATGCCGCGCAACTGGTCGGTGTCACCGCCCTCGGGTTCGCGCGCGAAGTTGGCGACCACGCCTTCGGCCCATGATTTGGCGGCTTCGGCGCCGTGGTTTTCAATGACGGCAGCCAGCAGGGTCTGGCTGTAGACGTTGGACGAAGAGCGGTGGCAGATCATGCCTTTGTACTTTGGGTCAGCGAGGGAGACGTAGTCCATCGGCGGTTCTGACACATCGTTCTTGTCGTAAAAGATGATGCGTGCGCGCTGGGAAAAGCCGAACCACTGGTTGTCGCTGTCCTGCAGGTTGGCGGGGATGCTGGATTCCAGAACGGCGCTGTCTACGGACTGCAACACGCCTGCGTCTTTGGCGCGTTCCAGGCGCGAAGTATCGACGGTCAGCAGAATGTCAGCGGGGGAGTTCGCGCCTTCTGCCTGCATGCGGGTGATCAGCTCGTCTGCCTTGCCTTCGATGCGGTTGATGGTGATGCCGGTGGCCTCGGTGAAGTCGGAATAGAGGCGTTCATCGGTGTCGTAATGGCGCGAGGAATAGAGGTTCAGCTCTTCGGCGATGGCGGTGGTGCCAACCAGCGTGGCGACCAGGCTCAGGGTAAGGGTGGACGGGGTGACGGAAGGCATGGGTGACTCCTGTTGTTATATCTGACTTAAATTGTCAGATATCAGGATTCCCCGGAAAGGCAAGATTGTTTAGTGAAATTGTCGGGAATATTTTGGTGGAACACATCGGAGGGCCGAGCAAGTGGCGGTGTTGTGCCGATGGCCCTGCTTTTCGCTCCTTAGCAGTTGTTGAGGATAGGCGCCTCATCCTCAGGTGAGGGTTGACAGAAACCGGTCCACCACAGGGTTCTTGGGCGTCTTGGTTCGGGTGATGGACCCCAACGGGCGGTGAAACCGTGGATTGTCGAAGGGCAGGAACACCAGACGATCTTCCAGATAAGGCTGCGTTGTTGCCCGTGGCATTGTGGTGATCAGGTCTGTTGTCGCCACGATTTCCAGAACCGAGCGGATGGAATCCGTTTCGCAGATGATGTGCATGTCATGCACGCCGGAGGCGACCATGGCAGCTTCGGTCTGTTGGCGCAGCAGCGAGCCTCGGGAATGGGCGAGCCAGGCCTGATCTTCAAGATCGGAGGGCATCACTCTTTTGAGCCGGGTCAGCGGGTGGTCGGCACGGCACAGGATACCGACCCGATCATCGATGATCGGAGAAAAGGCCAGCGCGTCTGACGGGTCGGCGAGGCTTTGCGGGCCAAAGACCACGTCCACTTGCCGCCGCTCAAGCATGGTGCGTAACTCGTGCACCAGACCGGTGCGCAGTTCGACAACGCAGTTGGGGTTCTCCCGCATGAAACCGGCAAGCGCGGTGCTCAGAAAACGGCCTGCGACAATGGGTGGGGCACCGATGCGCAGCTCGCCCACTGCGCCTTGTGCGGATTGGTCGGCCAGCACGCTTGCCTGCTCTTCGGCCTGGCGGATGGCCTGACCGTTGAGCGCGAGCCGGAGCGCCAGTGCGTTCGGCACCGACTTGCGGCCATCGCGGTTGAAGAGAGATGCCCCCAGGCGCCCTTCCAGGGCCTTCATGTTTCGGCTGAGCGCGGGTTGCGTCAGGCCCAAGCGATCAGCGGCAGTCTGGAACGATCCGGCCTCAACGATGATCGAAAGTTGGGCCAGATGCTTGGGGTCAAGTTTCATAGCAATTCTTTATGTGAGTATCCAGATGTTTGATTATCGCAAATGGTTTGGCTCTGCTAGCCTGTTGCAAAATCTAGGGAGGATTTCAGTGTACAACTTCAGATTAATCGCGGCCGCTGTTGCGGTCGCGGCATCGGTCGCAGTCGCGCCCGCTGCCAAAGCACAGATTTTCAAGGGGGAGACCGCGGGTGTCGGTGACCCCGTTCACACCATGTTTGTGACCTTTGCCAATCAGGCAGGGAAAGCGGGTGTGGAAATTCAGGTTAACGCAGGTCAGACGCTGACAAAGTCCATGCTGAAAGGTGGACGCCAAGAGATCGACTTTTTCTCAACCGTGCCATCGCTTGTGAACCTGATGAAGGGTCAAAAGCGGATGTATGAGAAGGTTGAGGATGCCCCCGCCGCTGCAGGCGAGTTGCGCGCGATACTGGGTTTCAAGGCCGGTGCATATCATCCAGTCACGCTTGCGGGGTCAGGCATCGAAAGCTGGGAAGACCTCAAGGGCAAGACGGTATTTACCGGACCGCCTGCCGGTTCCGCCTCTGCCACTTCCGAGGCGCTGATCAAGATCATCACGGGCTACGAGGCCGGATCAGACTACAACGCCGTGCGCCTGAGCTGGGGTGAAGGGTATGCCGCCCTTGCCGATGGCAAGATCGACATGATGGTGCGCCCTGCCGAGATTGGTTCCTCGAACATCGAGCAGTTCGGGTTGTCTGGTGAATTCCGCGTGCTGTCCATCCCGCAGGAGGTTGTCGGAGCCGAAGCGATGCAGGGGCTCTTTGGCCGTCCAGGACGCGGGATGATCCAGTTTGATGGCGGTGTCTACAAAGGGCAGTTGACCGAGGGCGAGATCACGGCACTTGGTTTTACGCAGTTCGTTGGCACCCATTCGGGCGTCTCGGATGATATTGTCTATAATGCGACCAAAGCCTTCTGGGACAATCTTGCAGAGGTGCATGCGACCGCGTTTTTCCTGAAAGATGTGACGCCTGAGACGGCCTTTACCTCGGTCAATGTGCCGCTGCATCCGGGTGCTGCGAAGTATTATGACGAAGCCGGGATTGCGATCCCGGACGAGTTGCGCCCCTAAGCGCGATCTGAGTGGGACGGCCCGTTGACTGGCCGTCCCGACCCTATTCCTTAGTGACAGGTAATCACGCCATGACCGCATCGAGTGTACCGTCTCGCGGAACAGACAAGCTGTATGCGCTGGTCTCTGCGGTTGCATGTTTCCTGCTGGGCGCCATCGCGCTTTACAGTTCGGGCATTGATCTGGTGGAGCCCAAGTTCCACCGCGCTGCAGGCTTTGCGCTGGCCTTGTTCGTTGGGGTCGCTGTATCGCGCACCCGGCGTCAGGCCGCTCACCCCGCAACAGGCGCGCGCGACGCGTTGCATCTGGTCGTGGATGCGGCGCTGATCATCGGTGGCCTGTGGTCGATATGGGCCTTCTACTCCGTCCAGAACCAGATGGAGACGGCCCTTTACGATGTGACCACCGCAGATGCCTGGCCTGCGCTGGCAGGGCTGATCGTCTTTCTGGAATTGTGCCGGAGGCTTTGGGGCTGGGGATTGTTCGGCGTTGGTGCCTTTGGTGTGCTGTACCTGCTGTGGGGGCAGGATCTGCCCGGCATCATGGCGCATACCGGTTTTTCCCTCAAAGAAGTGGCCGAGGCGCTGTGGTACAACACCAACAAGGGTGTTTTCGGGTCGATCACCAATATCGTGCTGAGCACCGTTTTCATCTTCATTGTCTTTGGCGTTCTGCTGGAGGGCACCGGTGCCGGTGACACGTTGCTGAAGTTTGCGTTTTTGGCCACGCGGCGGACCCGTGGTGGTCCGGCCCATGCGGCCATTCTGGCGTCTTCGATGTTCGGGACCATGTCAGGCTCCACCGTGGCCAACATTGTGGGCACTGGGACATTCACCATCCCCATGATCAAGAAACGCGGGTTTACCCCAACTTTTGCCGCCGGGATCGAGGCGACGGCGTCCTCTGGCGGGCAGATCATGCCGCCGATCATGGGGGCCGCGGCGCTGGTTATGGCGGACCTGACCGGTGTGGGATACCTCAACATCATCGTAGCGGCGCTGTTTCCGGCGCTCTTCTATTACTTCAGCCTTTTTTCGGCCGTCACGGTTGAGGCGCGGCGACAGGGCATCGAAGTGCAGGCGATGTCCGTGGATGACCAGATCACGCGTCTGGACATGATCAATTCAATCCTGTTCATCGGGCCGATCGCGACGATCATCGGACTGCTGATCGCAGGCTTTTCCACATCCGCTGCGGGTTTTTATGCGGTGGTGGTTCTTCTTGCCCTTTCGGTGATCAATCCCGATGTGCGCCGTGATCCGATGCGTGTCTGGCAGTCATTCCTCAAGGGGGCGGCATCTGGGGCCACGCTTCTGATCGCGATTGCGGCCATCGGCATCCTCGTGGGCTCGTTGGATTCCACCGGTCTTGGGCTGAAGCTGGCCAATGTGATTGCGGCGATCCGGGGCGAAAGCCTGTTTTCAGCCCTGCTGGTGGCCATGGCCGGGGCGCTGATCCTTGGGATGGGGATGCCGACACTGCCTGCCTATCTGATCATCATCCTTGTGATGGGTCCGGCCATTCAGGCGCTAGGCGTGTCGATGCTGACCGCTCATATGTTCGTCTTCTACTATGGTGTCGCGTCGTCGCTGACGCCACCGGTGGCGATTGCGGCCTATGCGGCGGCCCCCATTGCGGGGTCAAACCCGCTGATGACGGCCTTCATGTCATTTCGGCTGGGCATGGCAAAGTTCATCATCCCCTTTGTCTTTGCCTTCTACCCCACCATCCTGATCATTGAAGAATTCAGCCTGCTGCCGTTTCTGTGGATCGTGGCGCGGACCTGTTTTTGCATCTGGCTTTTCTCGTCAGCGCTGTCTGGGTTTGACCGACGCAAGCTGACCCTGGTCGAGATCGTGGTGCGTTTTGTCATTGCCTTCACCATGCTGGCCACCAGCCCGGCTATTCACATCCCGGCGGTCCTGATTGGCATCGCGCTGATCGTCTGGGATGTGCGCGCAGCACGTCTTTCCTCTCCGGTACCGGATCGTTCATCATGACCAAACGCCCTAACTTCCTGTTTATCATTACCGATCAACATCGGGCGGATCATCTGGGCTGTACGGGCCAAACGGCAGTGCGGACGCCCAACATTGACGGTATTGCTGCCAAGGGCACGCGGTGGGGCCGGTGTTATGTCGCCAACCCCATCTGCATGCCGAACCGGGCGTCGATCATGACAGGGCGGATGTGTTCAACGCATGGGGCGCGGCATAACGGGATACCGCTGTCCAAGGACCACACGACCTTTATCGAGCTTCTGAAAGATGCAGGTTATCGCACCGGCTTGATCGGCAAATCACATCTGCAAAGCTTTACCGGTCTGCCAGCTACGAAGAAGTTCGAGGTGGCTGAGGGGCTGCAGGCCCCCAGCCCGCATCTGCGCGATGCATACAAGAACAACCGTCACGGCCCCGAATATGATCTTGAGATTGCGCCCAAGTGGGACCGGCCGCTGGCCGACCGCATGCAGGGGGACTTCTACGGGTTCGAGCATGTGGAAGTTGCCGCTGATCACGCCGATCAGGTGTCGGGTGACTACCTGCTTTGGGCACGGGCGCAGCGGGCGGATTTTGATGATCTGGTCGGGCCGGAGAATGCCTTGCCCGACAACCGCATCAATGCGCCGCAGGCCTGGCGCACGGCGGTGCCGGAGGAGCTTTATTCCACCTCCTGGATTGCTGAGCGGGCCGAGGCCTATCTGGCTGACCGGGCCCAGGACGACGCCCCGTTCTTTTTGCAGATGTCCTTTCCGGACCCGCATCATCCCTTCACCCCACCGGGCAAGTATTGGGACATGTATGATCCTGCGGATATGCAGTTGCCCCAGACATTTGGTGTCAGCAATCTGCCCCCGATCAAGGCCATGCGGGCGGCGATGGAAAGCGGCACGGATCCCCGCGACAATCAGAACCCGTTTTCCGTCACAGAAGATGAGGCGCGGGCGATCATTGCGCTGACCTTTGGCATGATCACGATGATCGATGACGCCATTGGCCGCGTTCTGAAGCAGCTGGAGGCCCAGGGTCTGGCGGAAGACACGGTGGTGATCTTTACGTCGGATCATGGCGATTACATGGGGGATCATGGGCTGATGCTGAAGCTGCTCTTGCATTATCAGGGCATCATCCGCGTTCCCTTCATCTGGCATGACCCCACGGCGCCGGGGCTGGGACGGATCGACAATGGTTTGGCGTCGTCCATCGACATTGCGCCGACGATCCTGGCGCGGGCGGGCATTCAGCCCTTCAACGGGATGCAGGGGCGTGACCTTTTGGGCTCATCCCCGCCGGAGGCTGTGATCATCGAGGAAGACAGCCAGCGCACGATGATCGGGTTTGACCGGCCCCAGCGTGTGCGCACCGTGGTGACAGACACACACCGGATGTCCCTAAGGGAAGGCGAGGATTGGCACGAGCTTTATGATCTGTCGGTCGATCCGGGCGAGATAAACAACCTTTATGACGCGCCGGACGGCAAGGCAGCGCGACAAGACCTGACCGAGGTCATGTTGCGGCGGATGATTTCGCTTCAGGATCGCGCGCCATTGCCCGCCTACCGCGCGTAACCCGGCGCATTATTCGACGGGCGGTGCGCCGCCTTCTTTGGACTTTTGTTCAATGTAGACCGCGAGCCTGTCGGCGACCGCGGCACCAGATGGGGGCGGGGTGAAGTCTTGCAAGAGACCCTCCCAAACGGCGGTGGCGCGCTGGTCGGCGGTTTGGGCACCAGCGGCTTCCCAGCTGCCGTAGTTCGTCAGCTCTGCGTTCAGTGGGGCGTAAAAGGCTTCTGCATAGCGGTCCATCGTGTGCTGGGTGGCAAAGAAGTGGCCGCCGGGTTGCACGTCGGCAAGCGCTTCAAAGCCGATCTCGGGCGCGTCTCCGGATGGCTTGAAGCACATCTCCGCCAGCATCTGGAGCGCCTCGACATCGGTGATGAACTTCTCGTAGCCGAAACTGAGACCACCTTCGAGCCAGCCTGCGGCATGCACGGTGAGCGTGGCCTGTGCCATCAGCGCCCCCCACAGGCCGTTGACGGTTTCCATGGCTCCTTGCGCATCTGCGATGTTGGCGGCGGCCCCGGCGGCAGAGCGCCAGGGCAGACCAATGTGCCGCGCCAGTTGGCCTGCGCCGATCTGCATTTTCATGTGCTCTGGCGTGCCGAAGGCGGGTGAGCCGGACTTCATGTCCACGTTCGAGCTGAAACCACCATAGCTGATGGGTGCGCCGGGTTTGGCAAGCTGCGTCAGCGTAATGCAGAAAAGTGCCTCGGCATGTTGCAGTGCCAGCGCACCTGCGACCGTGATGGGGGCCATGGCACCCGCCAGGCAAAAGGGCGTGATGATGGGCATCTGGCCTGCGCGGGCGTAGTCGATCAGGCCTTGCGCCATCGGGGCGTCGATCAGCCGTGGCGAGTTGGAGTTGATCACGGTGGTGCACCACGTCGCCCCGGCGAAATCGTCGGCGGAGAGATTGTGGGCGATCTGGATCATCTCGAAGTTCTGCTCGGCCTGCGCGCGACCGCGAGCGTAGGTGAAAAGCGGCTTGTCTGAAACCTGCATCTGGGTGCTGGTCATTGCATAGTGGCGTAGATGTACGGGGATGTCCTGCGGCTCTGCCGTGGGGGAGAGCATGTGGATGACGTCAAAGCACTGGATCAGTTTCAGCGTTTCGGTGAAGGCCTGAAGGTCTCCGGGGCGGCGGCCCCGCCGGTAGTCCGTGGCGTTCGGACAGCCCGCCCCAGCCATGAAGATCAGCGCGCCGTTCTCGTAGGTCAGGGCGCGCTCGGGGTTGATGGCGGCGATGGGGAAGGAAGACGGCGCGCTGGCAAGGGCCGCTTCGACGATGTCGCGGCCTGCAAGGACCATGTCCTCTTCGATACGTGCGCCTGCCTTGGCAAAGATGTCGCGGGCTTCGGGCAGCAGAACCTTGATGCCCAGCTCTTCGATGACGCGCAGGGCGGTGTCATGGATCGCGGCGATCTCATCAGTTGAAAAGACAGACTGGGCGCTGAAAGGGTGGCGCAGCTGGCGGTAGTTCGGGGTGCGCACCGGGTTGGCCTGAGCGGCCTTGGCGCGCCGTCTGCCGCCTGCGCGACGGGGTTTGTCCGTGGTATCCATGATCAACCTCCCCTTCTTCGCTACCAGCTTGGGCCCGCCCGGTTCTGGGTGTTCTGCGACCCCTGCTGTCGCTTTCGCAGTATGGTGCATTCGACGATGCCCACGCTTGTCATCGGGGCGGTGATCAGGAAAGATCGCGCCAATCAAAAGGGAGAGACCAATGCAATTATTCAAGATTTTGGCTGCCACTGCGACTGCTGTGGCGCTGATGGCACCAATCGCCTGGGCCGAGACGCGGGTGACCTATAAGTCCGCCAAGGCGGCATCGTCCTATTACCAGATGGGCGTGCAGATCGCTGAAGCGATGAAGGCGGGCACCGATGGCGATGTGATCGTGACGGTCGAGGAGAGCCAGGGTTCCGTCCAGAACGTCATGGAAGTCCGCGCGCGGGGCGGGGATTACGTCTTTACCACGCCGCCCGCGCTGGTTGGTCTGGCACAGGGTGGCAAGGCGATGTTCGAAGGAAAGGGCGATCCGGCCTTTGACGAGATACGCGCGCTGTTTCCGATCCCGTCGCTGACGATGCACTTCGTGATGTCAGCAGACAGCGGGGTGGAGAGCTTTGCCGATATGGAGGGCAAGACGATCCTTTTGGGCTCCGGGTCTTTTGGTGCGCGCGAGGGTGAGAAGTACCTTGGGCTCTTTGGCTTGGAGGGCAAGGTGAACATCGCGGATGTGGAACTGTCCAATGCGGTGTCGGCGCTGAAGAACGGGCAGATTGATGGCTTCGTGACGGCCGGGTCCTATCCAGCGCCCAATGTGATCGAGGCGGCGGCGTCTACCGGCGTGAAGGTTCTGTCGTTGACCGATGATCAGGTGGCCCAGACCAAGCGCACGCGGCTGGTGATTCCGGCAGGCACCTATGCGGGGCAGGACGCTGACATCGTGACGACCTCGCTGCCTGTGGCCGCTTTCACCACAACGAAGATGGATGATGAGACGGCCTATATGCTGACCAAAACCTTCTGGGAACGGCAGGAGGCGCTGGGCGATGCGGCGGCATGGTGGAATGGCGTCACGCCCGACATGTTGAGCAACATCACCTCGGCCATCCATCCCGGTGCGGTGAAGTACTACAAGGAAGTGGGTGTCGCGCTGAGCGACGCGCATATGTAAGTGATCTGCCCCGGCTGGCCTGACTGGCCGGGGCGCTTTTTCGGTTTCCGACATGACAGAAACATCGAGACCTGCGATCTGGGTGGCGCTGGGCGTGCTGACCTGTGCGTTCCATCTGGGGCTGATTTTCTACGGGCTGGTGCCGAACCTGGTCAGCCGACCCCTGCACATGGCGCTGGTGTTGCCTTGGGTGTTTCTGTTTGCAGCCTCGGGTGCGGTCAGCCGGATCAGCGGTTGGGTCATTACGACGGTTGGCGTTGGGTGCTGTCTCTGGATCGCTTGGAACCATCAGGCGCTGCGGAACCAGTACGGTTTTCTGGAGGGGCGTGCGCAGGTTTGGATGGCGGTGGCGCTGTTGTTGATCGCCATCGAAGGCGCGCGGCGGATGATTGGCTGGCCCCTGCCGCTGGTGGCGCTGGCTGCGCTGGCTTACGGGCTTTTCGGGCAATACCTGCCGGGGGAGTTTGGGCACTCGGGGACACCGCTGCCGTCCTTTCTGGGGACATTGACGATTGCGGAAGGCGGGTTGTGGGGGAGCCTGACGGGGGTGTCCGTTTCCGTTGTGTCCATCTTTGTCATCTTTGGCGCGGTCCTGAACGCAGGTGAGGCGGGGCAGGGGTTCATGAATGTGGCCTCTGCGGCGGCGGGGCGGTTGAAGGGTGGGGCGGCAAAAGTATCCGTTCTGTCATCCGCGCTTTTTGGGTCGATCTCGGGGTCTGCGTCGGCCAATGTCGCCTCAACCGGGGCGATTACGCTGCCTGCGATGAGCAAGCTGGGATATCCCAAGCGGCTGGCGGCAGCGGTGGAGGCAGTGGCGTCTTCCGGCGGGCAGATCATGCCGCCGCTGATGGGGGCCGGGGCCTTTGTCATGGTGGAGCTGACCGGTGTGCCCTACACGCAGATCATGGTGGCGGCACTGCTCCCGGCGGTGCTTTACTTCTTTGCGGTCTGGATGGGGATCAATGCTTACGCAGGGCGCTATGACCTGAAGGGCGTGCCAGAGGACGAGCGGCCCGGCGCGCGGGATGTGATCGTGACCTCGGCGTTCTTTCTGGTGCCTTTCACCGTGCTGCTGAGCGCGATGTTTGTGCTGGGGTTCACGCCGCAATATGCGGCCTGTTTGGCGGTGCTGATTGCCGTGCTTGCGCTGGCCTTCGACGGGCGGCGGGGGCTGGATATGGCGCAATGGGGAACGCGATTGGCTGATGCGGCGCTGAACGCAGGCAAGCAGGTGGCGATGATCGCGTCGATCATCATCTGCGCGTCGATCATCATCGGGGTGCTCGGGATCACAGGTTTGGGGGTCAAGCTGACGTCTGTGATCCTGTCCGGCTCGGGTGGGTCGCTGTGGCCTGCGCTGTTGCTGACGGCGTTGGCGTGCCTGCTGCTGGGCATGGAGGTGCCAACGACGGCGGCTTACGTGATCTGCGTGTCCGTCGCAGGACCTGCCCTGATCGAGCTGGGGTTGGAGCCCTTGCAGGCGCATCTCTTTGTCTTTTGGTTTGCGCTGCTGAGTACGATCACACCGCCGGTTTGTGGTGCGGTGTTCATCGCGGCGGGGATGATACAGGAGAATTGGCTCAAGGTCGCGCTGACCGCGATGGCCTTGGGCATCGGGCTTTACCTGATCCCGCTTGGGATGATTGCCAATGACCGCCTGATTGCACTGGGTGACAGCCCCGGCCTGGCACTTTGGGCCGCATTGCGGATGGCTGTGGGCCTGTCACTGATCTCATATGGGCTGATTGGAAAAACACCTGCTTTGCTGCGCGCGCTTCTGTGTGCGGCGGGCCTGACTGTCATTTTCGCTGCCCTGTGGTTCTGAGCCGCCAGAGACAGATTGCTTGATTTCGGAACTTGTTAGCGCTAACAAGCGCTGAGAACGGATTAAGATAAATAGGCGGGGACATTTCCATGACGACGAACATCGCAATCAATGGGTTCGGGCGGATTGGCCGCTGTTCCCTTCGGGCGCTTTTTGAGCTGGGGCGCAGTGACCTGAATGTGGTCGCGATCAATGATCTGATTGAGCCGGATCATCTGGCGCATCTGCTGAAATACGACTCGGTTCATGGCACCTTTGCGCAGGACGTGAGTGTGGAGGGCGACACGCTGGTTGTCGGCGGTATGCGCATCCGGCTGACGCAGGAACCCAAGCCAGAGAACCTGCCGTGGGGCGATGTTGACGTGGTGATGGAATGCACGGGCCGGTTCAACAGCCATGAGGCGGCGTCCAAACATTTGCAGAATGGATCAAAGCGCGTGCTGTGTTCGGCACCGGCGTCCAAAGCCGACAAGACGATTGTCTTTGGGGTGAACCATGACAGCCTGACGGGCGAGGATGTGATTGTCTCGAATGCCTCCTGCACGACGAATTGTCTGGCACCGGTGGCGAAGGTCTTGGACGATACTTTCGGGATCGAGACGGGTTACATGACCACGATCCACGCCTATACGGGTGATCAGCCGACCCATGACCGGGATCACAAAGACCTCTACCGCGCGCGGGCGGCGGCGCTTTCCATGGTGCCGACGTCCACGGGTGCGGCGCGGGCCATCTCGCTGGTCTTGCCGCATCTGGAGGGCAAGCTGGAAGGCTCGGCCATTCGGGTGCCCACGGCGAATGTATCGCTGGTTGATCTGTGTGTGATGACATCCAAGCCGGCAACGCTGGATGCGCTGAACGCGGCGATGAAGTCGGCGTCTGACGGCGCATTGAACGGTGTGCTGGGGTATGAAGAGGCGCCGTTGGTTTCGTCGGATTTCAACCACAACCCGATGTCTTCGACCTATGCGCCAGAGCTGGCAAGTGTCACGGATGGCGGCATGGTGCGCGTCGTCAGCTGGTATGACAATGAGTGGGGTTTTTCCTGCCGGATGCTGGACACCGCTGCGCATATGGCCACGCTGATCTGATCGCGTCTGGCAGCCGCGCCCGCCCCGTGGCATAGGGGCGGCGGGGCTGTTCTGGAGGACGCGATGTTCACACGTTACGCTGTTTATTACACGCCTGCCGGTGCTTTGGCATCGAAGGGGGCGTGCTGGCTGGGCTGGGACGTGGCGGCTGGCTCTGCTGTCGCACATCCGGAGAGTGCGGGGCTTGATCTGGCAGAGATTACGCAGACCCCGCGAAAGTATGGGTTTCATGGGACGATCAAGCCGCCCTTTGCCTTGGCTGAAGGGGCGGAGCCTGAGGCGTTGCGGATGGCTTTTGCCACGCTCTGCGACAGTCTGCATCCCGTTGAGGTGGATGCACTTGGGGTATCTCGGTTGGGACGCTTTCTGGCACTGACACCGCGCGGTGATGCCAGCGATCTGGCGGCTTTGGCGGCAAAGGCGGTGCGCGATCTGGATAGCTTCCGTGCGCCACCCTCTGAGGCGGAGTTGGAGAAACGTCGCAAGGGAGGACTGTCACCGGCGCAAGAGGAAAACCTGCGCAACTGGGGGTATCCATATGTAATGGATCAGTTCCGGTTTCATCTGACACTGAGTGGGCGGATGAAGGACCTGGGGCCGGTTGCCGAAGCGGCGGAGACGTACTTCGCAGATGCGTTGACGGCGCCTTACCGGTTTGATGCGCTGGCGTTGGTGGGGGAGCGCCCGGACGGGATGTTTGAGACCATCGAGCGGCGCGGGCTAGGACGCTAGAGTCCCGGCAGCCAGAGGGCCAGTTGCGGGAAGGCGACCAGCAGGGCGACGACCAGCAGCGAACAGCCGATGAAGGGGAATGCGGAGAGGTAGATCTCTCGCATGGTGGTTTCGGGCGGGGCCACGCCTTTCATCACGAAGAGGAGAAGCCCAAAGGGCGGTGTCGTAAAGCTGATCTCCAATGCGAGCAGCATGATGAGGCCGAACCAGATGGGATCGAAACCGAGAGTTTGCGCGAGCGGGAAGAAGATCGGGACGGTCAGGAGCATGATCGAGATTTGCTCCATGAACATGCCCAAGAGGAGCAGCACGCCAAACATCACCAAGAGCATGACGAGCGGGGCCAGTTCGTAGGAGGTCGCCCAGTTGACGAGGCCGCGCGAGGCGCCGGAGAAGGCCAGCAGCTGGCTGAAGGTCGCGGAACCGAAGACGATGAGATAGGCCATCAGTGTAACGCGGAGCGCGCCGATGATGGATTTTTTCATGTTCTCCCAGGTGAGGCAGCGGAAGACGGCAGCGAGGATCAGGACACCTGCAGCACCAAAGGCGGCGGCTTCGGACGGGGTGACAAACCCCTGAATCATCAGGACGATGATCACGACCATGACGCCGACCATTGGGACAACTTCGGTCATCAGGAGCTTGAGCTTGGTGCCGAAGGACATCGGTTCCACGTCATAGGCGGGGGCGGCGGAAGGGTCGATCTTGGTCTGCAGCCAGATCGTGCCGATGTAGAAGCTGGCAAGGATCAATCCGGGGATGATGCCCGCGATGAGCAGGGCGGCGACGTC
>CAYUSM010000055.1:0-15107 GCA_964447345.1 uncultured Sulfitobacter sp.
CCTGCATGGCATGCAGGAGGTCAGCGGTTCGATCCCGCTATGCTCCACCAAATCCTTCCGACAATTCCTGGCATTGATGGTGATCGGTTCGTCTGATCTTTGGGCCGTGGTCAGATCCAGCCGAACGCGTGCTCATGATACTTTGATGGCTGCTAGCGGTACATTTTCAAACGAAAAATACAGCCCTGACGGGAACTGAACGCAGGTCCTGACCCACAGTCGATCTGCAGCCGCCGACAGGCAGCGCAACTCGAAAATGGGGTGCGGTTGTGCCTTGATCTGGTCTGCGCTTTATCCCCTCACTGAGAGGCTGAAACAAACTAGTTGTTGCCCGACTCGCAGAATCACCCCTACAATTTTCCATATTTTCTAAGTTTTTTTAGCCGGGGGGATTTGCAATGCCAGCCAGTGCCGTAGCCACCAAAGATCTCAAAGACGCCATCAAGCTTGCCAAAAAACGTGAGCTTAACTTCGCCATTTGCCTTGGCAAAAAGCCAGAAGGCACCGTGATCATCACCAATCGCATCAAGGACGGTTCTGCCTTGGCCCGACAAGCCAAGAAAGAAGGAGAGACGCCCAAGATCGCCTTTGGCAAGATGTCCGTCGAAGGGCGCGAGATGCAGCTTACCTGTGAAAATGACCCTCCTTCAGGCATGGCGCGCAGAACCAGGGAGTACCTGAAAAACAGTGTTGGTCTGGCCATGACCATCAAACTGATCTCTGCCGATGGCGATGTCCTGGAAGCAGACGGGGAGGAAGAGGAGCAGGAAGCCCCCGCTGACGCGGCGCAAGCGCCAGACCCACGAGCTGAGGAATGGGCGCAAAAGCGTGCGGAACTTGAGCCGCAGGTCATGAAATTTGTCAGCTCGCCCGCAAATGACGCATCGAAAGTGCGCGCAGCATGGGCAGTTGCGCTGGAAGCCGGTGATCAGGAGAAGGACTACGGTCATGCCCTGAAGGTTGCCGCCAACATCGAAACGATGATGGCCGCAGAGGGCGGCGCGCCTGCTGAGAAAGGCGAAGCACCGCCGCCCGGTCAGGAAAAATGGCAGGCCGCGCGGGAAAAGATTGAGCCGCATGTGCTGGAAGCGCTGAAGCTGAACACACCGCAGAAGGGCAAGATTGAGGCTGTCTGGGCCTTTGCCGAGGGCAAGGCGAGCGCGACGCCGCCGGATTTCGCTGCAGCGTTGAAAGCGTTAGCACCGCTTTCCGGGTTGATTGCCCAGGCCCGCGCGGAACGGCAGTCAGACGCAGAAGTGGCCGCCAAAGAGCGCAAGGACACCGTTGATGACGAGGTAGACAAACTGAAGGCCGAAGCTGAAATGGTGGTCTCGCGCATGCGTCCTACGGTCGAGGCGCGGCTTGAGAAAGGTGGTCCAGCCACCGACAAGATCGGCAAGGCCTGGAAGATCGCGCAGGACAAGGTGACGGGCAAGGAGTATGCCACCGCCCTGGAACTGCTCAAGAGCATCGGCAAAGCATTGGGTGAAAAACCGGTGGCGCCCGCTGAAGTCTCAGGCGGACCTGCGGATCAAGGCGATGGGGGCACGCCGGAGCCCGGGAAACTTGGTGGCAAAGTCGTCAAGAAGCCCGAGATCGACAGCACAAAGAAGAAGATCGAAGAGGCCAAAACGAACCTCGGGAAGTTCCCCGATATCCCATTGGCCGACTGGGGCATTGACCTTGACGCGGCCTTCCAAGCGGTCAACGACATCATTGAGGACGCTTCGGTCGAAGACGTGACCTCGATCCTCAAGGATGCCTACAACAAGGTGGAAAGCACAGTGGCCGCCATCGGGTTGGCTCTGGTGGACCGTGAGACCTGGCTGAAGGAACTCGCGCTCTTCGAGCAGCGCATGAAGATTCTGGAAAACCACGCCATGAGCACCACGGCACCGATCGGCGGTGCGGGCGGCAAGATCGCGGAGATCAAGACTGGCATTGACGAGGCCAAGGACGCAGCCAAGAACGAGCGCAAATATGGCGAAAGCGTTCAGAAGCTGAACACCTTGCGCACGCTCGCGGACAAGGCCGAAATCTATGCCGATGAGCTGGCACATTACACCGAGGTCGCAAAAGGCCGGAAGGTTCTGTTTGATGCGTTACCCGGCAGCGCCCCGGGCGGGGCGCATGCGACGCTGGTTGATGCGCTAGCAAAGGTGAAGCGGCTCTGGGGCGAGGCCGAAGCAGAAAAGACCGCAGGCAAGTTCAAGGAGGGCGTCGCAAAGCTGAACGAGATGCTGGAGGCGCATGTCGCCTATCGGAAAATCGTTGTCGCCCGAGACAAGTTTAACACCGTCCATACGAACTTCACGAACCGTGTGGCCGCGTTCAAGAATGGTCTTGCGGCACTACATACTAAGGTAGAGCCTGTCGAGGGTGCGAACAGTTCCGTCAAGCTTGGCCTTGTGGACGAAGCAACCCGTCTGGAAGGTGTTCTGGCAAGTGCAACAGTCGACGCGCATGGGTACTACTTTGCGCACGAAAAGATCATGCGAGATTTCGTGATCCTCGCGCGGATACTTGAACCCAGAAAAGTAGCCGCCGTCAAATATGTGCCTGCATTAGAAGCACTCAACAACGCCTACACCAAAGCACCGATGAAGCTTAAGGAGCATCCGGGCCTTGAAGGCATCCAGGATTTTGTAAATCGGATGGCACTAGATCTGGATGCGGCCAAAAAGGCAGCAACGGATTACAAGTATGGGCTTGCCGAAAAACTGTTGAAGGCCACCGCCGGAGACTGGGCCACCTGGGACCAGTTGGGCAAGGACTACAAAGACTACAAAGACAAATACGATGTGGTCAAACCCGAGTTCGACAAGGTCTGGGCAGACGAAGGTCTGAGATCAAATACGCTTTGGGATGCTGTCGATCTTATTGACAACATGACGGCCGCCGAAAACGCGCGTGTGGCCAAGGACTTCAAGCGCGCCAAGACCGAGCTTGAGGCCGCCGAGGCGATGATCACTTACGTCAAGAACCTGCAGGCGACTGACGAGAAGGCGACAGAAGCGGTCAAGGACAAGGACAGCAAGCTGGCAGATGTGAAAGACAACTTCGATGCCGCCTACAAGATATTCACCGACCTGCGCGCGCTCGTGGTCGGGGGCGACAATGTCTTTGCCGATGAAGTGGCCAAAGCTGATGTTGAGGCCAAGAAAGCCTCGGACGCCAATGGAAAGGAAGGGGCCGACCACGCCCAGATCGCTAAGGACCTACAAGCGGGCATCGATATCCTGGAGCCGCTTCCGCTCAAGGTGGAACGGGCCAAAGCTTACAAAGCGTCGCTGCAAAAGGTCAAAGACGGAATCACAGCTCTGACGGGCAAAGACCCTGCGGCCAAGGACGACCGCGAGGCCATGGAAAAGCACGTGGAGGACGCGGAAAAGGCGGTCAAGAAGCCAGGTTACGACTTCCAGAGCGGTGAGGCGCATATGAACGATGCGCTGCGCCGAGGGCGTGATGCGCAGAAAAAGCTGCTGATCTATCCCAAGATCAAGACCATTCTCGACGATCCTAATGGGCCCGACAAGACTGCCGATTGGTTGGCTGGCCTTCACGCGACTTTGTTTACCAAAGAGGTTACCGCGCTGAGGAAGTATGACACCGACGTCAAAGCCAAGATGACCGCAGGTGATTACGTGGAAGCCTATGAGCTGGCCAAGGAGGCGAAAGACCAATGCGGCCGTTATAGCGCCAAGGTAACACACTATATCGAAGCCCGAGATGAATTTAACAACGCTGTTACGCCGCTGCAGACCACGTACAACGGCTACGATCAGGTGGTTAAAGACCTTCACGATGCAAAGCTGACCGAGCTTGGCAACGCACGCACCAAGATGATGACCGATCATGACTTCAAAGGTGCGCTGCGGATGTGCTTCAACATGAAAATGGAAATGTGGAATGCCATGGGCACGCAGAAGACGCTCGACCCGTGGAAGACCGCAAAGGCTGCTGCTGAGACCCGGATCAAGGATCTTGACGACGTCAAGAATGCCGGTGTCACTGATGAACTGACCGCGCTGAACAAACTCAAAACCGATGCTGAGGCAAAGGCGACCGCGTTCAAGTTCAAAGATGCCGTTCAGATTGTCGATCCCATCGACAAGCGCGTGACCGAAGCGCTCCTGGTTGCAGAAGCATACAAGCAGTACGCCGCATCCAAACAGACGGCAGAGACCGAAATTGCCAAGCTTGACGGTAAAGATCAGGTCAAGTCGCTAAAGGAACGGGTGGACGCCAAGTTCGTCAACGCCGAAGGGCGTGCCACGGCCAAGGACTATGCCGGGGCCAAACGCCTGTTGGACCAGATACCAGGAGATGTGGCCAATGCGCTGCTGGTGAACAACGAAAACGCAGCGCTTGATGATCTTTCAAATACCGTCGGTTCGTTGGACACCGATGACGCCGATGCTGTTAAAGAGGCAATCAAGGATGCTCAGGACCTGCTAAAGTCGCTGACGGAACACAAGGATGCGCCCTTTGTACTGCCCCGCCTTTCAACAGTGCGTACCGCACTGCAAACAGCAGAGACCAAGGCAGAGACAGACGGCGCGGCAGCGCAGAAACTGCTGCAAGCGGTGATCGTGACCTGCAAGAGGCTCCAAAACGATCTGTGGCACTATGATCAGCTGCGCACCGTGGTGGACCGCGCCAGTACGCGCGCCAATGAACTGGACGCCAACCACGACGGCAAAGATCATGTGGCTGCCGATCTGGCAACGATCAAGGAGCGGATCAACGTGATCCTGCCCGACGCCACGAAGTCAGGGGAAGTGAAGCCGGGCTTTGCCGCCGCCGAAACGATCTTTGACGACATCATCAAGCTGCGTGAGTTCCGCGACGCCTTCGCCACATACAAGGGGCGCGCGGATGCGCTCGCAGCACGGTTGCTGGTATTGGACAAGAGCCCCCATCGCTATGCGTTCAAAGACGCGCTGGATCAAACCCGTGCCGAACTGACCAAGGCCGCAGGCGAGGCCGGGCAAAGCAAGTTCCCCACTGCCGAAACCGCGCTGGATAAGGCCGGTCAGCTGATCCTTGATGCCGAGATCGAAATGCGCATGCGCAGCAATCAGCCGCCAACTGCGGATCAGCTCAAAGAGCTGCTGATGCGGGACGATGGCATCGCGAAGATCGATGAAATTGTCCAGGGGGCTGAAGATCAGGAAGGGCTGGATGAGCCGACCAAGCGTAAGGTGATCGCGGCGGCCTTTGAGGCACGCTTTGGCTGTAAACTCGTCTACACGAATGCGGACATGACCCTATGGGCTGACATGGAAGGCAAAGGTGCAACGTTGGCCCGCATGTACAAGGCGATGAGCATTTTGCCGCCTACCGACACCAAGACCAACGACGCCATGGTTGATTACTGGGCGTCACCGGAAGGCAGCGGATCTTCGTTTACTAGCGCCACAAAGAAGACCGTCGTCCGCGAGGGCAACAACGAGTATTCCTGGAGCTATCGTTTTGGCGACGAGTTCGAGGTTGGCGGTGACGTTGATGAAGAATGTAAACCGGCCAATACCGACCCCGTCGAAGCGTTGGACTGGAACACCATCCACGAGGTGGGCCATGCCGTGGACGACAACCAAAAGTACATGGAAAAGAACGGTGCGGCACTGGCCGGTTGGAAATTCCACTTCGGCGATTTCCGTCCGATCGCAAAGGCGATAGCCGAGCATTACAAGTACGATGAATCCTACACGCTTGCCTATGTATCCGGAAACGCCGATCCACCCATTCCGGCGGCCAAGGACGGCGTGGACGTCGAAGTCTGGGAGCGTAACCGGATCAAAGTGATCAGCCATATTGACGCCTGCCGTTCGGGGAACAACCCGTGGATGAGCAACTCTGGTGCGAAAAAACTGATTGTCAAAGACGGCGGCAAGGACCGCATCTTCCACGAGGCCTACTCGGGCGACCGTTGGGTGAGCTATGATGCGTCGGCACGCAAGCAGGCCATCACCGGCTATCAGTTCCGGGCCCCGGCTGAATGGTTCTCAGAGCTTTACGCTGCCTATCATTGTGGAAAGCTGAAAGACAGCCATCCTGCAGTCACATGGCTCGAGGCGATCTCGCCCAAGAAAGAAACAGCGTAGAGGAGTTAATCGATGTCCCTTTTTACATCCATTCACGTCGATTGCCCTTCATGCAATCACACCAACACCATGGATGCGGTCGGCAGTGTCAACGCCGACCGTCGCCCAGACCTGCGCGACGACATCGTCGCTGATGTTTTCCAGATCATTCCCTGCGAAAGCTGCGAAGAAACCTTTCGTCTGCAGCCAGAGTTCAACTACCTTGATGTCGAAAACGGCCTCTGGATCATGGCGCTTGGACCCAAAGAACTTGGAGATCACCTGATCCACGAGGACCGCGCGCGCGAGCTCTTCGAGACGTCTTATGGCGCCAATGCCGCACCTGCGGCCCAAGAGGTGGGCGAAGTGCTGCTCTGTCGTGTTACCTTCGGCTGGCCCGCCGTCCGGGAAAAGATCCTCACTCGGATCGAAGGTTTGGACGACGTCGTGCTGGAAATGATGAAGCTGAACCTGCTGCGGCGGCTACCTGAGGCGCCAATCGATATCGGTGTTGAGATGCGCCTGATGGCGGTGTCGGGCGACTTGCTTGAGCTTGCCTGGTTGCTGACCGAAACCGAAGAAGTGCAGAGCGTCATTCGCGTCAGCAAAGATGCCTATGATGGGATTGCGGAAAACCGCGAGGACTGGGCAGATGTGGAAGCGCTGCTGACGGATGGTCCGTTCTGCGACATCCAGAAACTGTTTCTTGGCCCTGGCCGAGATGCGGTACAGGCTGCTGAGTAACATTGGCGGGACACGCGAGGTCACTTGAGCAACGGTCTGACCACCGGATTTACTGCTTAGCGGGACTTCTTAAACGGATGGCGTATCGTCTGGGTTCGACCGTCCCACATGGACCTGCGGTTCTGATCGCCCGCTTCTAACTGGGAGACAGCACCATGCAATGCGCCAAGAATAGGTTTGGGATTTGACTGTCATTCGGACCAATCGACCTTACGGTTTTGCACAGTCTATTTTGGCTCTTTGCATCGTGGTGTTCCTCGTGCATCCGCGATTGGCGTCTGCGGCCAACGTCGCTCTGCTCATCGGTGTATCGGACTATGACCAGAGTGTAGGCCTGCCCGATTTGCGCGGCCCTTCCAATGACGTCGCTTTGATGCAGGAAGTGCTCGCCGCCCATGGGTTCGAGATCACGATCCTTGCTGATGGGGAGACAGACGGGATCATACCCACAGGTACCGCGATGCTGGGTGCGCTGGATGATCTGGTTGAGCGAGTTGGACAGGGAGACTTGGTCTATCTGCATTTCTCTGGTTTGGGCGCACAGCAGGGCGCGTTGGGTGGCGGCGGGATGGACGCGGTTCTCCTGCCTACGGATACCGCCCGCGCCGACGCGGGCAGTTCGGTGATACCCAATGCGTTGCCCGTAAAAGTGTTTGCCAAAAGCATTGCTGCGATGCGCGCGAAAGGTGCGGATGTCTGGTTTGTGCTCGATAGCTGCCACAGCACATCTGCTCTGAAAGTGACTTCTGACCGAGTTGCCGCCCGTTGCGTCGACCCCAGCGTTCTGGGTATCGACGCGGTGGTAAGAGCCAAAGGAAGCTTGTCTTTCCCGGACACAGGGTTTGAGGACTTGCCGGGTGGGTCTGTGATCTTCTTTGGGTCAGGTACGGGTGAATTGGCACGCGAGGTTCAGCTTGACGGGGCTGATCCCTCCAGCTGGTACGGCCTCTTCACCTCGCGCATCGCAGCCCGATTGCAGCGCGCTCCGGGGGGCAGTTACCGTGCGCTCTTTGAACGTGTCGTCGACGGTCTTGGCGATGACATACTACCGGGGGCAGCGCGCCTGCAGGTCCCGCAATGGCAAGGCAACCTGATGGGCGCGCCGGTGTTTGGGCTGGCCAATGATAGCGCTATACGCCAGTTCCCGGTGCATGAAGACCAGCTGCATGCTGGAATGCTTCATGGGTTGCGAGACCATACAATCGTCGCCCTGGTCGCCGATGCCAGCGCGGGTAAGGATGAGTTCCTGGGCTATGCACAGCTGCATCAAACGCAAACGCTTAACGCCCGGCTGTTCGGCGTTACCGGTCCGTGCATGCCACGGGTAGAGGCACCTTGCAGCGGCATTGGTCCTGTCCCTGAAGGGGCCGCCTTTGCACGGGTGGTGGCGGGACCAATCAATAAATCCGTGCGGATTGTTCCACCAGTGGACCTTACGACAGGTGACACGCTTGAAGCGGCGCACCCTTTGCACGCAGAGCTGGCACAGGCCGTCATGGGCGCAAGTGCCGAAGGCGCAATGGCGCTTCGGCTGGACCCGAACGCGATCATCCTGAGCGGGGCCTACGACGGGGCGCTATGGTTTGGCGAAAAACTGAGTTTTGGTGCGACGCCTATGGGCCTGCGTTGGGCACCAGAGGATGGGCCAATCGAGTTTGTGCTTCGGCGCATAGCGCAGGCGGAAAGGGTGGTCGAAGCACTGTCTACCGTGTCGGGCCTCGGTTCCAGTCTCCTTCAGAGCCCGGTCGAATTGGAGATAGTGCAACGCCCAGCTCATGGTCGCGCTGACTGCGCGCCGGTGCAACAGAATGCAGCAGTTCAGTCCGATCTAACAGCACTCGCATATGTCAATCAGTGCGATGTCCTTGAGTTTAAATTGCAAAGTGCAACGTCAAGCCCGATGCTGGACATCAACCGCATCTACATCGACAGCCAGTACTGCGTCTCAGTCAGCTACCAACGTGTGAAAAATGCAGCAACAGCGGTCACGATTGGCGATCCTGTGAGCTTTAACGCTGAGGCGAAAGGTGCCGGTGCCGAGCGCATGTTTTTCGTCATCAGTGAGGCAGCGCCCGGTGCAGTATCGCTGAACCTTGAGGGCGTGCTGGACACATGTCGGCGTGAAGGCAACGCCATTGCAACTGGGCTTGACCGCGATCCGGTGAGCGACTTTCTCGACGCATTGGCTGAACGGGATGTGACACAAGGCGGCCTGGAACGCATCGGTGTGTCACAGCTTTGGGTCGAAGCCGCCCGCTGGCAGGTCTTGCCACCTGCTGAGGTGATGAGACGGTCAGATTAGTAGCTGCACGAGAGACGCGCCACGGGCAAATGCCTCTGAACGAAAAACACTGCGCATCGCAGGTTTTCGCACGCAGCGGGATTTCGCAAATTTCTGACTGCATCAGACCTTTTGCAAGTTGGGCTGAGTTTACTGCCCGCGCGCTCTGTTGCAGCGGTAAAATGGGCTCGTTACGTTTGGCCGATGGAATATGCTAAACATTTTGCGCCTCACCAAGACCTTGCCACAGACTTGATCCCACGCGCCATCGGCGCGGCGGGCGATGCGTCACATGATGTCTCACATTTGCTGCGCGTCTGGCGGAATGTGCAGCTCATCTCAGCGGCTGAAGGCGGGAACGATAGAATTCTGGTGGCGGCAACGCTGCTGCATGATTGTGTCGATGTGCCCAAGGATTCGCCAAAGCGCGCTTTCGCGTCCCGCATGGCGGCTGACAAGGCTCGGGCAGTTCTTCTTGGTCTGGACTGGACGCATGGTGACATCGGCCGCATCTGCCATGCCGTTGAAGCGCACAGCTTTTCAGCTGGCATCGCGCCGGTCAGTCTGGAAGCCAGGATTCTGCAAGATGCCGATCGCCTAGACGCTATCGGTCATGTTGGGGTTGCACGATGCTTTTATGTGTCAGGGCGATTAGGCAGGGCGATTTACGATGTCAGCGACCCTGAAGCCACCGCACGTCAACCGGATGATCTTGCCTACGCCATTGATCACTTTCAGACGAAACTGCTCAGGCTCAAGGGCTCCTTTCAAACAGAGACAGGAAACCTGCTTGCAGAAAAGCGGCATGCGATTGTTCAGCAGTTTCTGGACGGCTTCATCAGCGAAGTTTCGATGGGTTGAGCCCTACCACCGGATGTGTTCGTTCACTAAGCGCCCAGTTTGGTGTCCGCTGAATTTGACCTCGCTCCGCAACCAGATACATAGGCCATACCTCCTTAAGGCTCGCCATGACCCCGTTCACCCTGACCTCTCTCAATGATCTGCGGCAGCTTGACGTCGATACCATCATCGACGTCCGCGCTCCGTCAGAATTTGCCGAGGACCATCTGCCCGGTGCCATCAACATGCCGGTCCTAAATGATGCAGAAAGGGCCGAGGTTGGTACGATCTACACACAAGACAGCCCCTTCAATGCGCGCAAGATCGGTGGCGCGCTTGTGGCACAAAACACAGCCCGGCATCTGCGCACAAAACTGGCCGATAGAGACGGCAGCTGGCAACCATTGGTCTATTGCTGGCGCGGCGGTCAGCGCTCTGGTGCCTTCTCCACGATACTCGATCAGGTCGGCTGGCGGGTGCGTATCCTCAAAGGTGGCTACCAAAGCTACCGGCGGCAGATTGTGCGCATGCTCTACGACACGCCACTGCCACATCGGATTGTGGTGATCGAAGGCGGGACAGGGACTGCCAAGACCGCGCTGCTGCATCATCTGGCCGAAGCGGGCGCGCAAATGATCGATCTGGAGGGGCTCGCGGCCCATCGCGGCTCACTCTTTGGCGGGATCTCAACTGAGCAACCTGCGCAGAAGATGTTTGAGAGCAATCTTGGCGCAGCGCTGACAGGGCTCGACCCGGACAAGGTCACCTTTGTCGAAGCGGAAAGCAGCAAAATCGGCGAGCGGCTGATCCCGCCGTCGCTGTGGGACGTAATGAGCAAGGCACCGCGCGTTCAGATCACCGCACCATTGGACGCGCGCAGTCAGTTCCTCTGCACCGCCTATCGCGATCTCACGGAGGATGAGGCACACTTGGGCCAATTGATTGATCGACTGCGCCCCTATCACGCGACAGAGAAGATAGAAGCCTGGCACGCCAACGCAAAGGCGGGAGACTTTGAAGGCCTGGCACGGGACCTGATGGCAGAGCACTACGACCCCCGATACGCCAAATCGGCGGCAAGCCGGCCAAGAGCCTCTGACATTATCCCGCTTACGGACCTGAATGCCGAAACGCTTGCCAAGACAGCCAGGAAGCTTGCCGACAAATTCAGCTGAGCGTGACTTGGCCCTGCCCGGCGCGCAAAGTTCCAACGACATGTCCTGTTAATCCAGTCGCCTGCAGCGTCTTCATGACACCGGGAACGGCGGACTGCGGCACCGTCGCCAGCAGGCCGCCCGCGGTCTGGGGGTCGTGGAGCAGGGGATCATCCCCACCCGTCACCGGCGCATCCGCGCGGTTCGCGGGCATCAGACTGGACGACACCCCCGCATCGGACAAAGCCCGTGCTCCCGCATAGACCGGCACGGCATCAGCGTCGATCACTGCGTCCAGACCAGACCCCATGCAGATTGCGCGGATATGCCCTGCCAAACCAAAACCAGTCACATCTGTCATCGCATGGGCGACAGGCGACAGGATGTTTGCCTCCAGATCCTGTGGGCGGGCCATGATATCAAGCGCCGCCATGACATCCCGCCCGTCGGCCTTGCCCTCCATGTCCGCAGCCAACAGCACCCCTGAGCCGATGGGACGTGTAAGGATAAGTGCATCACCCGCTTTGGCCCCTGAGACGGTTAGCGGCATCTTGTCCCGCGTACCGGTCACGGTAAATCCAATCGTCAGCTCGGCCCCCATCGTCGTGTGCCCACCCACCAGCTGCGCGCCCGCAGTTGCCATGACCTCTTGCGTGGTACGCGTGATCTCCGCCAGCGTACGCACCTGCAAGGCAGCGGACATCTGCGGCAATACGATGGACGCCAGCGCCACCTGGGGACGTGCGCCCATGGCCCAGATGTCGCCCAGCGCATGCACTGCGGCGATGCGCGTCATCAGCACCGGGTCCTCAATGAAGCCGCGCAGATGATCGGTGCTGATCACCTGAAAACCGCCACCAGGCTGACGCAGGATGGCCGCATCGTCGCCCGCACCAGTTACAACCTCGCCGTCAAGCGGGCCAAGATCGTTCAGGGCACCAGAGAGAACACCCTGACCCACCTTGGCTCCACAGCCTCCGCAGAGTGGCTTGGCAGCGAGCATTTCTTGCGCCCCCAGCGTGGCCATCGCCGGTGGCGCAGGCGTTTTCATGTCAGGCAGGTCGCTCAGGCGGTTCATGAATGCCCGGTCGATCCGGTCTTTCCAGCGCCACATGAAAGGTCCTGCAAGGGTCAGCCCATACTTCTCAGCCATGGCTGATTTGCCGCCAAGCGAGATAAGCTTGAGGTAGTCTCTTTGTGGCTGCCATTGCCGTCGCGTCCCGCCGCTGAGCGCAGCGCGCAGGTTATCGCGGAGAACCGGGGCCGCACGCACTGCAAATACGCCCGCCTTGGGTCGGGGCGCATGGGGCATCACAGCGCAATCGCCCACAGCAAAGAGATGCGCATCACCTTTCACACCAAGGTCAGGCCCCACTTCAATAAAGCCCTCCTGCAACGGCAAATCCGTTTGCGCGATCCAGTCATGGGGAAAAGCACCTGCGGCCCCGACGCAAAGTGCCCCGGCCACAGGCTCTTGCCCCTGCAAAAGGACTTGATCCGCCTGTATCTCCGTGACCTGTGCGCCCGTGCGCACGGAGACGCCCATGTCGGCCATGGCACGCAACATCACCCGCCGCGCCCTGTCGCTGACACCGGAGATTTGTGGCCCTGCTTCGACAACAGTCACCTGGGGTGCATGACCGGCTTCACGGAGGCGATATGCCATCGCCATGGCGAGCTCACATCCCGCAACGCCGCCTCCAATGACGGCCACTTCCGCTGGGGCCGCGCCCCGGTCGACCGCGTCAAGAAACCCCCGCCACCGGGCCGCAAACACATCAAGCGGTTTGGCACCAATGCCATGTTCAGCAAACCCCGGCAGGGCCATTTCAGCCGTGATGCCGACATCAATTGAAGCGATGTCATAGGCCATTGGCCCGCGTTCCTGCAGGATCACCTCGCGCCGCGACCGGTCGATCCCGACGGCTTTGTCCTGAATGAAGCGTGCCCTCGCGTGCCGACAGAGCCGCACCAGATCAATCTCCAGATCGTCGCGTCCGTAATGCCCCGCCACATGTCCCGGCAGCATGCCCGTATAGGGGGCTGTCGGTCCGGGGTTGATCACGGTAAGCCGCGCGCCGGGCAGTGGGTCCATCCCCCAGGCCCTCAACACCAGCGCATGGGCATGCCCACCCCCGACAAAGACGAGGTCCTGGGTCAAAGGCACCTGCCTCAACACCGCCTGTCTCTCTTTCTTGCCATATCAATTCCCGGGGTTTGGGGCAGAGCCCCAATAAATAATGTCATGCCGGGCTTGCCCGGCGCCTTCGGACTACAGCTAACCCGAACGGTCTGCTAATGAAAATCCCGCGACTTGGGGATAACACGCACATCGCGTGGATGCCTGCGCCCCTGCCCCGCACCCACCTGATGGGGAATGGGGTGCGTCACCTCATCGCCGCGGGCATAGGTCGGCGGCACCCGCTCTTCGGCCAGCGTATCAAGGCGTGCAGTGCGGTCCTCCAACCGGTCGGCCACCACATGGATGACCCGCCCGTCGCTCTGCACCCGACCGTGTACCACCAGCAGCCGTGCGGCCATGATCACCGGACGGAAGTGTTCAAACAGCTTGGGCCAGATCACCAGATTGGCCACGCCCGCTTCATCCTCCAGCGTGATGAAACAGACCCCCTTGGCGGACCCCGGTTTCTGCCGCACCAGCACGAGCCCCGCCAGCGACACCTTTTGCCCATGCCACATGCCCGGCAATTGATCCGTGCAGGCAAATCCCTGTTTGCGCAGGCTGGGGCGGAAAAAGCTCATCGGGTGTGCTTTGAGCGACAGCCGCAGTGTCTGGTAATCGGCGACCACATGCTCCGCCTGCGGCATTTCGGGCAGGCTGACCACCGGCTCCTGCCCTTCATCTCCGGCCTCTGCATGTTCAAAAATCGGCAGGGCGGGCGCATCTTTCAGCCCCTGCGCCTGCCAGAGCGCTTGGCGCCGGTCGATCCCCATCGAGCGCATGGCATCTGCCGCCGCCAGTCTGCGCACGGTGCCGCGGTCTAGCTTGGCCCGCGATTTCAAATCAGGCACATCTTCAAAGGGCGTCTCACGCGCCGACACGATGCGATGTGCTGCCTCTTCGCGCATCCCGTCCACCTGCCGCATGCCAAGGCGCAACGCAAAGCCCGCACCGCAAGGCTCCAGCGTGCAGTCCCACTCCGAGATGTTCACATCCACGCCCCGCACCTCCACTCCATGTTCGCGCGCATCCCGCACGATCTGCGCAGGCGCATAGAACCCCATGGGCTGTGAATTCAGCAAAGCACAGGCAAAAACCGCCGGGTAATGACACTTCATCCAGCTTGAGACATAGACCAGCTTAGCAAAGCTCGCCGCATGGCTTTCTGGAAAGCCATAGTCCCCAAACCCCTTGATCTGGTCAAAACAGCGCCGGGCAAAGTCAGGGTCATAACCACGTTCTGTCATGCGGCTGATCATTTTGGTTTGCAAGGTCTCGATCGTGCCGCGTGAACGGAAGGTGGCCATTGCCTTGCGAAGTTCATTGGCCTCTGCCGGGCTGAATTGTGCGGCATCGATGGCGATCTTCATCGCCTGTTCCTGAAAGATTGGCACGCCAAGGGTGCGTCCCAGTATCCTGAGCAGCTCATCCTGTGGGTATTTCGGCCCCGGTGCAGGATAGGAGACTTCCTCGATCCCCTGACGCCGCCGCAGGAAAGGATGCACCATATCGCCCTGAATAGGACCGGGGCGGACGATGGCCACTTCGATCACCAGATCATAGAAAGTCCGCGGACGCAGCTTGGGCAGCATCGCCATCTGCGCGCGGCTTTCCACCTGGAAGACGCCAAGGCTGTCGCCTGCACAGAGCATGTCATAGGTCTCGGGGTCCTCGCTCGGGATTGTGGCCAGATCATACTCCTCGCGGTAATGCGCCCGCAGCAGATCGAAGCCCTTGGCGATACAGGTCAGCATCCCCAACGCCAGCACATCCACCTTGAATATGCCAAGGGCATCAATGTCATCCTTGTCCCACTCGAT
>CAYUSM010000056.1:0-15080 GCA_964447345.1 uncultured Sulfitobacter sp.
TGTTCATGCGCCAGGCGTAGAAGAAGATCAGGATCAGGAAGACGATGATTGAGCCTTGCTGGGCGAACCAGAAGCCAAGGTCGGTGCCGCCGACGGCGATCCCGGCCAGAAGCGGGCGCAGGACGATCCCGAACCCGAAAGAGACCAGCGCCCAGATGACGAGGCTGATCAGGATAAGACGCACATTGGCTTGCCAATAGGCGTTGTTAGAGTTGCTTTGTTGAGACATGGAAAGGGTCCCTCCTCCGTAGGTGTGTCGTGGGCCCCTCCGTCGGCCCCCGAGCTTCAAGGGCGCTATGTCGTCGCTTGAGACACAACGCTGTTCAGTTGGGCGGCTATCTCATCGATGGCCCCCATCGCCGGGACACGGGAGAGCGCCCCTTTCGTCTGGTAATAGTCAATGAGCGGCGCGGTCTGGGCGTGGTAAGCCTGCAGCCGCTGCGCTACTGTCGCGGCGTTGTCATCCGCACGCCGCTTCATGTCGGTTGAGCCACAGTTGTCGCAGACGCCCGCCTTCACTGTGGGCTTGAAGCTGTCGTGATAACCTTCGCCACAGCTCCCGCAGGTGAAGCGGCCCGAGATACGCTCAACCATCGCGGCGTCTTCAACCTCAAGGCTGATCGCCGCGTCAATGCGCTGACCGGTGTTTTCGAGCAATGCGTCGAGCGCCTGGGCCTGTACCGTCGTACGGGGAAAGCCGTCGAGGATCACACCTTGGGCGCAGTCGGGCTCTGCCAGACGGTCACGCAGTATCGCTATGACGATGTCGTCGCTGACCAGATCGCCAGCCTCCATCACGGCCTTGGCGCGCTTGCCTGCGTCAGTGCCCGCCGCAACAGCCGCGCGCAGCAGATCACCGGTGGACAGCTGGACCATACCGTAGGTCTCTTGCAGCATCCGGGCCTGTGTTCCCTTGCCCGCGCCCGGAGGGCCGAGAAGGATCAGAACCGGTGCTGTTGTGGGGGTAGTCGCGCCGTCCATCATGCGTCACCCCGGTTCATGCGGTTCGCTATCAGGTCATCGACAACTGAAGGATCTGCCAGGGTCGAGGTATCACCCAGCGCGCCGAAGTCATCCTCTGCAATCTTGCGCAGGATGCGGCGCATGATCTTGCCGGATCGGGTCTTGGGGAGGCCAGGTGCCCATTGGATGAGGTCTGGTTTGGCAATCGGGCCAATTTCCGTGCGGACCCAAGTCTCAAGCTCCTTGCGCAGGGCGTCGGAGGGCTCTTCGCCGTTCATGAGCGTGACATAGGCGTAGATGCCCTGCCCTTTTACGTCATGCGGATAACCGACCACGGCGCTTTCGGCGACCTTGGCATGAGCCACCAATGCGCTTTCCACCTCCGCCGTGCCCATCCGGTGCCCGGAGACGTTGATCACGTCATCGACGCGGCCCGTGATCCAGTAGTCACCGTCCTCGTCGCGACGGCATCCATCACCGGAGAAGTAGTAGCCTTTGTAATCACCGAAGTAGGTCTTTTCGAACCGTTCATGGTCGCCCCAAACGGTGCGCATCTGGCCGGGCCAGCTGTCTTTCATGCACAGGACACCTTCGACGCCATTGCCTTCGATGACTTCGCCGCTTGTCGGCTCCAGCACCACAGGCTGCACGCCGAAGAAGGGCTGCTGCGCGGCACCGGGCTTCAGGGTCGTGGCACCGGGCAGCGGGGTCAGCATGTGACCGCCTGTTTCGGTCTGCCAGAAGGTATCGACGATGGGGCATCTGCCCTTGCCGACAACTTCGTTGTACCAGTTCCAGGCTTCCGGGTTGATAGGCTCACCAACGGAGCCCAGGACCCGCAGGTCGCTCAGATCATGCTTCTCGACCCAATCGTTGCCTGCGCCCATCAGCGCACGAATGGCGGTTGGGGCGGTATAGAACTGGCTCACCTTGTGCTTGGCGCAGACCTCCCAGAAGCGGCCCGCGTCGGGATAGGTCGGCACCCCTTCGAACATGATGGTCGTCGCGCCATTGGCGAGCGGTCCATAAACGATGTAGCTGTGGCCCGTGACCCAGCCAACGTCCGCCGTGCACCAGAAAACGTCACCGTCATGGTAGTCGAAGACAATCTCATGGGTCATCGACGCGTAGACCAGATAGCCGCCGGTCGTATGCACAACACCCTTGGGCTGGCCCGTCGAGCCGGATGTATAGAGAATGAAGAGAGGGTCTTCCGCCGCCATCTCCTCAGGTGCGCAATCGGCAGACGCTTCGGCCATCAGGGCGGCGCAATCGTGATCGCGCGCGGTCCAGGTGGTCTGACCGCCGGTGCGCTTGACCACAAGGCACTGCACCTTGTCCTTGCAGTGCAGCAGCGCAGCGTCAGTGTTGGATTTCAGCGGGGTTTCTCGTCCGCCCCGGGGGGCGTAATCTGCGGTGATAACGACCGATGCGTCACAACCGTTGATACGCGCCCCCAGTGCGTCCGGGGAGAAACCGGCAAACACGATGGAATGAATGGCCCCGATCCGCGCGCAGGCGAGCATGGCATAGGCAGCCTCGGGGATCATGGGGAGGTAGATGACGACCCGGTCGCCTTTTTCGACGCCCAGACCTTTCAGCACATTGGCCATCTTGCAGACGGAAGTGTGCAGATCGCGGTAGGTGATGTGCTGCGCGCCTTCTTTGGGATCATCAGGTTCCCAGATGATCGCCGTCTGATCGCCACGTGTTTCAAGATGGCGGTCGACGCAATTCGCGCTGACATTCAGCGTGCCGTCTTCAAACCAGCGGATGTCAATGTTGCCGGGCTCGAACGAGGTGTTCTTTACCCTTGTGAACGGTTTGATCCAGTCGACGCGCTGGCCGTGCTCGGCCCAAAACGTGTTCGGGTCATCGACGGATGCCGCATACATGCGTCCGTAGTCTTCGGCAGTGATATGGGGTGTGATGGGCGCGACATCAGTGGCAGCCGCGCCCGTAGGCTGCAGCAATTCTTCGGTTGTCATGTGTATCCTCCTCATCCTGCGCCGAGGTTGCTTTGAACCAAGCAAAGCCATTGGCGCTGGCTGAGGGGATCATATCGTCAATTGTAAAACCGCAGGCTTCTGTGTTGCTCTCATTGAGATTTTCTGTAAATTTTTTTCGGTATTTTTGGGAAATCTGTAAACTTATTCTCTGATCACAAGATTGTGTAATGATTTCTTTACGGTAGTTAAGACGCCCCAAATGGGCGTCAGCGCTAACAGTATACAAATGTATACCAACAACTATGGGTGGTGAGCGGATGTGCGCTGCGACATTCTGTCAATCGCACTCAAAGGGCCGATCTGAATCTGCGAATCGAAAGGCGTTACCGGTGCCTTCCGGCGAATCAGTCGGCGTGCACCCCTAGCACCAACTTGCGGGCATCGCCGCCGGTCTGACCTATCAGATAGATCAGATATGGCGCGAAAAAGAGCATGCCCAGGGGGGGCGCCAAGACACCCAGCGCGATACCGCCGCGCGAAAATCCGCTGCGCCATGCCATCCAGATGCCTGAAAGAACCAGATAGAGCGCGAAGTCGACATTGAACTGACCCTGCCAGGTCATCTGGAAGATGGGCTTGAAATAGGGAGTGATCAGATCCAGCCCGCCATCCGCGACTGCCGCCAGTGTCATCGCAGCGAGGAGAACGATCATCACAATCAGGGTCATTCGAAATTGGGGCATCATGCGTCTCCTTTATGAGGTGGGCTGTTGTGTGGCGGGCCACCACATGGGGCCGATCACCACCAAAAGGACGAGCACATTCCAAATGGCGTTTGGCCAATTGCCGGAGGTGACCGACCCCAGGCTGTCTAGCACGAACCACGCACAGACGCTGACAACCAGGCAGCGGCGCACCGGTTCCGGCGCCAGATCGTAGACCCAGATCGACAGGCACCAGACCATCACGCCCCACCCCAGGAGGAAGCCGCCTGTCAGTGCCGACAGGAACCACATCTCGGGCGCCTCGTAAGAAGGAAAACCATCGAGCGGCCATGTCAGCAGGTCAAGGCCCCAACGGGCGGGCTCATTGAAAGCGGGCATCGTGCCCAGAAAAAGGAACGGGCCGAAACCTGCGATGACCAGCGCAGAAATCTTCATCCAGAACTTGTGAAATGCGTGCGATGCCATGAGCGCCTCCTGAGTTGGCCAAGGCATAGCGGGGCAAATCAGGGTCAGGCAATTACCTCAGAGGTAAGTGAACAGCGTCATGTTCTGTGCTAGGCCAAGGCATGACCGACTTTCCCCAAACCCTGAAATCCTGGCGCGCCGCGCGACGCTACAGCCAGCTTGATCTGGCAAATGAGGCCGAGATTTCGGGACGTCACCTGTCCTTTCTTGAAACCGGGCGGGCGCGGCCAAGCCGCGAAATGGTGAATCGGTTAGGTGAAGCCCTGCGCCTGCCCTTGCACGCACGCAACCAGATGCTGACCCACGCAGGCTTTGCCGTTCGCTACGACAGGCGCAGCTGGTCCGATGACGAAATGGCGCCGATCCGCCGCGCGGTGGACCGGATGCTCGAAACCCATTTGCCCTACCCGGGCTTGGCCATTGATCGGCTCTGGACAATCCGTCAGGCCAACAGCACTGCGCTAAGTCTTTTCGGTCTCTTTGGCATCGGTATCGGTGATAGCCTGATTGATCTGATGTTGTCTGATTTCTTGCCGCCGATGGTCGACAATTGGCCGGAGGTCGCACGCCACGCCGCAGCGCGCTTGCGCGCGGAAAGCGTTGCTCAGGGCGGTATGGCTGAGCTGGAGCGGGCCATCGGGCAACTTGAGAAAGCCGGTGGCGCGGTTGACACGCCGTCTGGTCCAGTGGTGCCGACGGTGATCAGGCATGACGACATGCGCCTGTCGATGTTTGCCACCATTGCCCAGTTCGGGACGCCGGAGGATATCACCCTCGATGACCTGAAAATCGAGCTATATTTCCCCATGGACGATGCTACGGCAAAAACGTTTGAGGCGATGCAGCGCGCATAGGGGAAGCCGCGCCTCGCTGACGAACGCGCGTCGCACCGGATAGGCGGCAAGCCCTTGGGAGGCGCATGACAACGGACAAGATGGACTACGAAACGGAGGCTGCTGCACGTCTCAAACGCGCCGAAGAGCAAGGGCTGCGCCTGGCGATTGCGTGCAGGACCTTTGTGTCTGGTGCCGCCTTTTTGTGGTATGTTGCGGCGCCGGTTCTGTTCTCTGGCTTTGAGCCACGCGTTGCTGCCATCATCGTCTTGCTGGCTTTTACCGCCATTGGCATTGCGCATCTGCTGCTGATCGGGACGCGGTATGACCGCTGGTGGATGAAATACGCGGTCTATGGGTTAGACACGGTCGCGATCTGTGCGACTTTTGCCTTTGTACCCATCAGCCGCGCAGATGACGTGCCACAGATCATCGCCTTCCGCGCCTATGGCATCTACTATCTCTTTCCAATTCTTGCCGTTGCCTGCCTGAGCCTGTCCTGGCGTCTGGTCATCTGGACGGGATTTGTCTGTGTGGTTGCCTGGTGGGCCGCGTTTCTCTGGGTCTCCACGGGCATGACAGACACGCTGTCCTGGGCCGACATTCCCCCTGATGCAACGACGGCGGATTACGAGGACATATTCCTTTCGATCAATTTCATCGGGCGTGGCAACCGGATTGAAGAAACCGCGATGATCTTTTTCGCAGCATTGGGATTGGCCGTCGCGGTTTATCGCGCGCGTGCGGTTTTCTTCGCGCAGGTCGCGTCGGAAGTGCAGTGGCGACAGGAGCGCGCGACCCGTGAGAGAGTGAGCGGGCTCCTGGGCAAATACGTACCGCAAGAGGTGGCCGAGCAGTTGATTTCAGACAATGCCCCTTTGGGTCCACAGCAGACCACTGGCACAGCACTGGTAATGGATATTGCAGGCTTCACCGCTTTTTCGGGTCAGCATTCTCCCCAGAAAGTGATCGACATCCTTGATCGGTTCCTTGCCGATGCGACCCGCGCGGTGTCGGAAGAAAGAGGTGTCGTCATCACATACCTTGGTGACGGATTCCTAGTCACTTTCAACGCACCTGTCCCGCAGGCAGACCATGCCAATGCGGCCCTGCGTGCTGCGCAGAACCTCGGCAGGGTCGCAAGAGACCATGATTTCAGGATCAGGGTTGGAATTGCCACAGGCACGCTGGTGACCGGGACGATTGGGTCAGAGGACCGCCAGACGTTCACCGTCTATGGTACCGCCGTCAATCTGGCCGCCCGGCTCGAAGCGGTTGCCAAAGACATAGGGGCAGTTGTGTTGCTGGATCAGGAGACGCGGGACAAGATTTCAGAGGATTGGCCGGTCGACCCCGTTGGCGCACACAAGATTCAGGGTTTTGACGTCGATCAGCAGGTCTTTCGCCTCGCTGGCACCTGACGCCGGAAGAGCAAATCGCGACTTTGGCCAACGTCCGAAGATATGCATTGCCGGAGTGCTCCATCCTCCCTCAACAACAAGCGGACAAATCCGAAAAAGGGTGCTAGACTGCTCTGCATATTAGAAAGTCATTTATCCAAGGTCATATCTGGTGAAGGTTCTCTTCCTCGAAATTGACACTGAAAAGGAATGGTCCGTCTGCTCCCTTGGCCCAGCGTTTCTGGCGTCGGTTGCGCGGGATATGGGGCATGAAGTGGCGATGCTGCGGCTGGCTGAGGATGCGGCGGTGCCCGAGATTGTGGCGCGCGTGCTGGACCAGTCTGCTGATCTGATCGGTGTCTCCATGACCAGCCGACAATGGTTGCGCGCCAAGGAAATCTGCAACGCATTGCGGGCCGCAAATGGGCCGCCGCTGATCGGGGGCGGATTGCACGTGACGTTTTCGCCTGATCAGGTGCTGGCGGAACCGGGGTTCGATGCGGTGTGTCTGGGCGAAGGTGAGGCTCCCTTTGCTGCACTCCTTGATCACCTTGAGGCCGGGGGCAGCATCGGCGACGCGGTCATCAAGAACATCTGGGTCAAGGGCGGCCCTCACCCCGGGCTCAGCCCGCCGGTGGAAGACATCGACACGATCCCTTTCATGGCACGCGACATGCTTGATGAGAACCACGGCGTCGTGAATATGACGACGCAACGGGGGTGCCCCTTCCCATGTACCTATTGTGCGGCGCGGATGTATGACCAGCTTTACGATGGCATCGGCACCTATGGCCGCCGCCGATCTGTTGAAAGCGTCCTGCGGGAGCTGGAAGCCATCCGGGATGCAGATCAGCTGAACTACGTGATCTTCCTGGATGACACGTTCACGATAAATCACCCTTGGGTCTTTGAGTTCTGCAAGGTTTATCCGGAACGCATTGGCGTCGGTTTCTCCATCCACGCACGTGCCGAGACGATGCGGCCCCCTCTGATCGAAGCGCTGGCGAAGGCAGGATGCAAGCATATCGTTTATGGGGTTGAGAGTGGCTCCGAACGGGTCCGGCGCGACATCATGAAACGCCCGGTCAAGAACGACAGGCTGGTCGAGGTGTTCGAGGCGACCAAGGATGCGGGCATCATGGTGACCTGCAACTACATGCTGGGCGTGCCCGGCGAGCACCCCGAAGACCTGCAGGCCACCATGGATTTGCACGCACGGCTCAAACCAACGGACTTTGGGTATTTCGTATTCTACCCCTTCCCCGGCACTCCATTGTTTCAAACCTGCCGCCAGCAAGGGTTACTGCCAGAGAACTGGGAAGAAATGCCCGCCCGACACGATCAGTCCATCCTGAACCTTCCCGACCTGACCCAAAGCCAGATCGCCGAGGCTTTTGCCAAGTGGGGAGAGATCCGCGCTGCGGCCGAGACCCAAAGAACCGTTGCCCCGACACCGCGCATCCTCAAGAAAGACCTCGGCGATGGCATCGGTCTCGATTTACAGGCCAGCACATGCTGAACCGCTCTCACCGCACCCGCACTTTATTGCTTTGACTGAGCTGCTTCGTTAGGCTCGACGTATTACGGAGGATACCCAATGGCACCGCCCGCCGCCCGCGTGACAGACATGGTTCTGCAGGACAACCCGCATTGTCATGCCCCCATTCATCCGCCCGCCCCGACTCCGACGCCGGTTCCGCACCCACCTTTGCCATTAAATATTGTTAAAGGTCAGCCAAATGTACTGATCGGGAGTATGATGGCAGCCCGGGTGACTGACATCACGCGACCATGCTTGTTGCCCTCCTGCGTTCCAGCGGGGCCAGGAATGATCGCCAAGGGCTCATCGTCAGTCCTGATCGGCAGTCTGCCAGCAGCCCGCGTCGGTGATATGACGTCTCATCTGTCATGTGTCGCACCTATCCCGGCCCCGACAGGCAAGATCATTCCGCCCTGTCAGGTCAATGTGATGATCGGCGGCTGATCTCAGTATGCGCCCTGATATATTTGAGGCGGTTGCGCCCGTCTGCCCTCGCTGTCTTCATCAGGAAGGCATTCCCTCTGCTATCACCATCGCAACGCGCGAAGAGATGCGGGGCGAACATCTGTGGCACGGCATCCTGCATTGCACCAACCAAGCCTGCTGGCAGGAATTTCCTGTCATCGACGGCGTGCCCATTATTGTCCCCGACCCTTCCAGTGTTCTGAAATCGCAATCGCCGAACCTCTTTTGGCGTCACGACCTGCCCGCACAATTGGAAAGCCTTCTGGGGGACGCCTTTGGCCCCGGCGATGCTTTTGACACGATGCGCTACCACCTGAGCCTTTACGCCGCGGACCATTATGCTGGCTGGGGCCTGCCGGGCAAATCAGGCGTGGTGGAGTTAATCAACTGGGGCCTGAGCAAGCTACGTGAAGCAAACCCCGAGAAGTCCGAGGGCATTGGCCTCGATCTGGGCGGTGCCGTTGGACGGGGCGGCTGGGAACTGGCGGCGCAAAAGCACGACCCGGTCATTGTGGCTGACCTCAACCTTTCGATGCTGCGCTTTGGACAGCGCCTGGCGCTGGAAGGACAAGCCGAGGTTGGCCTGCGCCGCGTCGGTATCATCTACGACCGCATGAAGATCGAGGTGCCGGAGGCATTTGCAAAGCACACACCTGACTTCTGGGCTGTTGATGCGGCCGCACTGCCGCTGAATTCGCACGCCATTGCAACGGTCACTGCAATCAACCTTGTCGACTGCGCCGCAACACCCTCTGGCATCCTGACGGAGATTGGCCGCGTGCTAGGCACCGATGGCGGCGCGGTTGTGGCAACACCGCACGACTGGTCGGCGCAGGCAACCGATGTCACCCAATGGCTGGGTGCGCATTCGCAACGTGGACCCCATGGCGGATCACCCGAGCCCATCCTGTCAGCAGCACTTGAGTCTGTTGGAATCAAGACCGTCGCCGAGGCGGAGGATCTGAGCTGGCGGTTGCGCCTGCATGCACGATCCGTCATGGAATACAGCGTGCATGGCATTGCGGGTCACCGGCTTGAGGAGGCCCACTGCTGCGGGCCGTTTTCCTAACGCTAAACCTGCACCGTCTGAGGTCTCACTGCAGGCGAGAACGATCCCGCAGGCTGGTCCAATCAAGAACGACTTTCCCCGCCTGCCCGGATTTCATGGCCGCAAAGCCTTGTTCGAACGCCTCAACGGGGAAGCCATGGGTGATCACCCGGCTGACATCCAACCCGTTTTGCAGCATGGCAATCATCTTGTACCAGGTCTCAAACATCTCGCGCCCATAGACACCCTTGATGGTGATGGCCTTAAAGACAATCCGGCTCCAGTCCACAGGTGACTTGCCCGGCGGAATACCCAAAAGCGCAATACGACCGCCCATCACCAGCGCCTCGACCATCTGATCCAGTGCCACTTGGCTGCCGGACATTTCAAGCCCGATATCGAACCCTTCCTTCAGACCGAGTTCCGCTTTCACGTCCAACAAATCCTCTTTGCCGACATTCACCGCGCGCACAGTTGGCACGACATCCTCTGCCAATGCGAGACGATCCGGGTTGATGTCCGTGATCACCACATGCCGCGCCCCGGCATGCCGTGCGACAGCCGCTGCCATGATCCCGATCGGCCCGGCACCGGTGATCAAAACGTCTTCGCCCAGCAGATCAAAACTGAGCGCCGTGTGCACCGCATTGCCCAAAGGGTCGAGGATTGCACCGATCTCATCTGGAATATCATCAGGTAGCGGGATCACATTGAAGGCAGGCAACCTGAGATACTCCGCAAACGCGCCCTGCTCATTCACACCAATGCCTCGTGTGCCGGGGTCCAGATGGAACTTACCCGAACGGGACTGCCGACTGTCTCTGCCAATCAGATGCCCCTCGCCCGAGCAGCGCTGCCCGATCCGCAGATCGGTCACGTTGCGGCCAAGCTCTACGATCTCGCCCGCAAACTCATGCCCGGTGATCATCGGAACGGGGACGGTGGCCGCAGCCCAGTCGTCCCAGTTCCAGATATGAATATCCGTCCCGCAAATGCCGGTCTTGTTGATGCGGATCAGCACGTCGTCAGGGCCAATCTCGGGCACCGGGGCCTGCACCATCCAAAGACCTTCCTCAGGTTTGTTCTTGGCAAGTGCGGTCATCGTGTTGCGGGTCATGTGATGATTCCCAGACTGCGCCCGACCTTGGCAAAGGCCGATAGGGCCCGGTCCAATTGATCCGTGCTGAGGGCTGCATTCATCTGCGTCCGAATGCGCGCCTGCCCACGTGGCACCACCGGGAAGAAGAAGCCAGAGACATAGACGCCCTCGTCAAACAGCTGGGCGGCCATCTCCTGCGCCAATCGCGCATCGCCCAGCATGACCGGGACAATGGGATGCTCTCCTGGCAGCAGCTCAAAACCGGCGTCGGTCAGACCTGCACGCCAATACGCGGTGTTTTGAAAGAGCTTGTCGCGCAACGCGCCGCCCTCTTCCACCAGTCTGATCGCCTCGATCCCGGCGGCCACAATGGCCGGTGGCAGGGAATTGGAAAACAGATAGGGGCGCGCCCGCTGGCGCAACAGGTCAACCACCGGCTGCGGCCCGGCGATGTAGCCCCCGATGGCCCCGCCAAGCGCCTTTCCCAGCGTGCCCGTCAGGATATCCACATCAACGCCAAAGTGATCCGGCGTTCCTGCCCCGCGCGGCCCCATAAATCCGGTCGCATGGCAATCATCCACCATTACAACAGCACCGTAGCTATCGGCCAGGGCGCGAATTCCAGGAAGGTTGGCTAGGTATCCGTCCATGGAAAACACGCCGTCAGTGGCGATCATGATGTGACGCGCGCCCTCTTTGCGCGCCTCTTTCAGCTTGGCCTCAAGATCATCCATATCATTGTTGGCGTAGCGATAGCGTTTCGCTTTGCACAGCCGCACACCGTCGATGATTGACGCGTGGTTGAGACTGTCTGAGATGATCGCGTCCTCCGGCCCGAGAAGCGGCTCGAACAAACCGCCATTCGCATCGAAACAGGCCGCAAAGAGGATGCTGTCGTCTTTGCCAAGAAAAGCGGCCAAGCGCTGTTCCAGCGTGCGGTGAATGTCCTGCGTGCCGCAGATGAAACGAACGCTGGCCATCCCAAACCCGCGCGGCTCCATCGCGTCTTTTGCAGCCTTGATCAGATCAGGATGATCAGCGAGGCCGAGGTAATTGTTGGCGCATAAGTTGATGAGCTGCTTGTCACCAACAGCAATTTCCCCCGCCTGCGGTGTCTCGATCAACCGCTCGCGCTTGGTCAGCCCATCCGCTTCGATCTGATCCAGCGCTTCTGAGACATGGGTGAGGAAGTCCGAAACCATAGCGATCTCCTTTACACCGCAATATCTGTCATAACGGATACGTTTCTACAATACTGAATTTTCTTATAGCGGAAGAGCGTCCGTCATGATGGACCCTTTGCTGATTTGACAATCAGAAACACCCGCGCCGGTCCCTGCACCACCTCAATCGCGTGGGCGACATCGGCCGCATAGCGGGCCGTGTCCCCTACCGCCACATCCTGAACTGCCTGCCCTGAGGTGACCCTCACTTGCCCCTCCAGCACCGTGAGCTGCTCGCGCGCCCCGCGCGCATGGGCCTGACTGTTCAGCGCCCCAGAGGCATCAAAGGAAATATCGTAAACCTCGTGCCCCCCGGCCTCTTCCGGCGGTGACAGGATGCGAATGCGGCACCCTTCGCCCATGTTATCGATGCTTGGCGCTTCAGCGGCCCTCAGCACTTCGATGCGGTCCTCGCCATCCCCATTTTCCAGCAGCCCCGCAAAATCCACCTGCAACGCCCGCGTCAGATTCCAGAGAGTTGAAATGGTCGGGCTGCTCTCGCCGCGCTCGATCTGGCTGACCATGGAGCGCGACACACCGCTGAGATTGGCCACGGCGTCCAGCGAAAGCCCTTGCGCGCGCCGCGCTTCTTTGAGCCTGCTCGGCAGCAATTGCAGTATTTCGTCGGCATCATCCGTCATGACGGAAACCTACGTGCGCATGATGTCGGCGCAAGTGGAAACTTCGCGTTAAAAAAACCAGAGCCCTCCCATTGCGGCAGCAGCAATGGGAAAGCACGACTTCAGTCTCCGTTTGGCTTAGTGCGCCCCCCAGTCCGACAGGTTCATACGTTAGTCACAGTCAGCTCAGACTTGAGTGACGGCGCAAAGAATGCAACGCAGCTGTCTATAAACATCTTCACCGGACGTCGTTGCGGTCCCGGGGCGAACCCGAGTGAAAGGGTCACTCCGCTTGAGCTATCAGTGATGGGCAAACAGCAGATGTTGTTGCCTGCGTAGGCCGGGGCGTCGCGGGGTTTCATGTTCAGCAGCGAGATCCCAACCTTGGATGCGACGAGCGAACGAACCATTTCGGTCGAGTTGGCGGTCGCCACAACATCAAGCTCTTCGCCAACTTTGTTCGAGGACCTCCAGATAATATCCACGCGCAGCGGGTCGATCCAAAAGTATCAGGGGCTCATTTACGACTTGAGATACCTTCACGCTATCATATTGCGCTAGAACATGATCAGCTGGGCACAAGCAGTAGGTGGGTGCACTGATTAGGGGATACGTTTCGATCTGCGGGTTCGGTAGTTCTTCTACAAACAGGATCACGTCGAGTTTTCCGTCTAGAAACTCCTGTTGAATGGAAACGTTGTCGCCTTCGGTAAATGAAAATGTCATCTCAGGATGAGCAGAGTACATCTGGGCCGCCAACCTGGGCAGAAAGGCGGGAGCGATTGGCGCGTTGTACCCTATCGCCAAATTCCCGGAAACGTTCGATTGCAGATCAGATATCCCGGCCAGCAAAGCATCGTAACTTTCGAGCAAATCATCAATTCGACGCCCGACATCGCGCCCCGCCACTGTAGGGAAAACACCCTTCGCATGTGCCCGCGTCACAAGTACCACCCCAAAGGCAGCTTCAGCTTGATCCAGCGCCGCGGCAATCGCTGATGGCGTGACATGAGTTGCCTGAGCCGCACCGGTGATACTGCCATATCGAAGTACAGCTTGGGCGTAGCGCAAGGCGCGAAGTGAGATGGACATGTCATCTCCTTAGTTTTTCTGAGCTAAAACCTCATATAAAACAGTTTTTCAAAGGTTTGTTCTTCTGGGAAGCTCGATTGGAACCAGCAGGGAGCCGTCGATGAAATCCAGAACAAGAGCTGTTGTCATTGGCGGAGGCATCGCAGGTTGCTCCACCCTTTATCACCTGACCCAGGAGGGATGGTCTGATGTGGTGCTCGTCGAGCGTGACGAATTGACCTCCGGCACCACCTGGCACTCGGCAGCACAGGTCACCAACTTTGGTATGACGCAGACCATGGTAGGCCTCAAATCTCACTCGGTTGCCCTTTACAAGAAGCTCCGAGATGACCCCGAGTACCCTGTGGGGTATCATCACGGCGACGGCGGCATCCGGCTTGCCAACACCGAAGCGCAGATGCAGGGCTATCGCCATTTCGCATCGATGGCGCGCGGAATGGGCGTAGAATACGAAGTCATTGATGCTGCGGAATGTGCCCGCCGCCATCCTCTAATCTCGACAAAAAATCTGCTTGGCGGGCTTTGGGATGGCGAAGACGGTGATATCGACCCTGCGCAGCTTTGCCAGGCGCTTGCTTTTCACCCCCGCAAAGCTGGAGCCGAAGTCTATCGCAACACACCGGCGACAGCCTTGTCGCAACATCAGGACGATACCTGGACGGTGCATACTGAACACGGTGACATTGATTGCGATGTAATCGTGAACGCCGGTGGTTACTGCGTGAACGAGATCGGTGCGATGATGGGTGTCCAGCACCCGGTCGCGTCCTTGGAACATCAATACTTCGTCACTGACGATGTCCCCGCGATCACCGAAGCCGGGCACCGGATGCCGCTGCTGCGTTGTCCAATATCGGATTTTTACTCCCGCCAAGAAAAAGGAGGTCTACTGGTCGGGTTTTACGCACAAGATTGCAAGACTTGAGGAATGGACGGGATCAGCCTGAGTTTCTCAAACGATCTGTGTCCGGATGATTTGGACCGTGTTATGGATGTCCTTCAGGGAGCGTTTGAGAGAATGCCGATCCTCACTGAGATTGGCATCAAACGCGTGGTAAATGGTCCAATCACCTATACAATTGACGGCGCACCCTTGGTTGGGCCCATACCGGGCAAACGCAACGCCTATTGCAACATCGGACTTCGCGCAGGTCTGGGCGAAGGGGGCGGCCATGGGTGGCTATTGGCGCAGCAGATTGTACATAGCGAGGCCTGTTATGACACCTGGGTCATCGACCCACGCAGATTTACGGGACATGCAACTGTTGAATTGACCTCGCGCAAGGCCTTTGAGGACTATCAGAACGAATTTCGCTTCCATTTTCCGCAAGAACATCGTCCAGCTGGACGCAATGCCAAGACAACTCCGCTGACGCCCGTGCTTGCAGCGGAGGGCGCAGAATTCACAGTCATAAACGGTTGGGAGCGCGTCGATTACATCAAACCTGTGGGGGATTTCCGTCCGTTTCTCAGTTTCAACTTTGATGAGACATTTAGTGTCGTTGCTGCTGAGGTTGCAAATGTCGCATCGAATGTCGGCTTGGCGGAAGTCAATGGCTTCAATCGCATTGAGATCACAGGCAAGGATCGTCACAGCTTCCTGGACAGGATGATCTGTGGCACCGTCACAACGCGCAATGGACGGGTCGGTTTAAGTT
>CAYUSM010000057.1:0-15052 GCA_964447345.1 uncultured Sulfitobacter sp.
CTGTCGAACTGACGGCGGATCACGCGGTCGAGCGTGGTTGTGTTCCCCTCAATGTCGATGCGTTCAACAAAGACGCGGGGGCCGCGGCTGATCACATATGTCACATCAAGTGTCAGGGTGCGGTCGTTACGCTCCACACGCGGTTCGACACGCATAAAGTCCACACCATCGCGAATGGCCTGACGTTCCAGCCGCGCGATGTCTTGTTCGACCAGCGTGGGCGAATAGACGACACCGGGTCGGACTTTGACGATATCGCGGTACTTGGCGGCATCGACGTTCGGCATCTCGGACACGAGGTTGATCTCGCCAAACTTGAACTGCTGACCTTCGACGATGTTGAAGCTCACGAAGTAGCCATCACGCTCTTCTGTCAGTTCGCTGTTGACGGCGTTGGTACGCATATCGACGTAGCCGCGCGACAGGTAGAAGTCGCGCAGAAGCTGTTTGTCGAGCTCAATGCGGCCCTCAACAAAGGTGTCGCGCTGAACCAGGCGGCGGAAGAGACCGGCCTGCTTGGTGCCCAGGACGCGCCGCAGACGGCGGTCAGAATAGACGCGGTTGCCGACAAAGCTGACGCGTTCAACCTCGACGTTGTCACCTTCGAAGATTTCAAAGATCAGGTCGACACGGTTCTGGTCGCGCTTGATGATGCGTGGTTGTACGCGGGCGGCGATCCGCCCTTCGTTGCTATAGGCTTCGGCAATGGCTGCCGCATCGGTTTCCGCCTGTGCCGGGTTAAAGACCCGCCGCTCTGCCGACCCAATGAGTTGAGCCAGAACATCATCGTCGATCCGGCGGTTGCCCTCGAAGCGCACACGGTTCAGCGTGGGCAGTTCCACGACGTCGATGACAAGAGTGCTGCCACGTGGCTCAATTGCCACGGTTTCGAACAGGCCGGAGTTCTGCAGGTTCTGGAAGGCGTCGTTCAGCTGACCCGCCGTCACCGGTGTGCCGCGGCTGATTCCAGCCTGACGCAGGATGGCACTGTCACCAATCCGCTGGTTGCCGTTGATCTGCACGGAATTGAATTGATACTGCTGCGCCAGAACCGGCGCTGCTGGAGCCATCCAAGCCACTGATAACAAGGCACAAACAGATGCCGAGCGCAGAAGCTTGTTGAGATGCTGTCGATGTGCCTGCTTGGAAGGCGCGTTGCCCCTGCCGCTCAGTCTCATGGTTCTAACCCAATCTTTAGACTTCGTTAGGAACCTGAGTACGCAGGTTGGGCCTGTTTGTCAAAACCCAGACACGCAAAAACGCACTACATTCTGCAGTGCATTTCACTTTGAAAACATCATGCTGTGGGGTTTGCGAGGGTCAGAGCGAACCAACAAACGCGCCTGCCGCAAGCGCAAGTGCAATGGTCGCGATGTAGAGCGCGCGATCCCAGTTGAGATCCATCAACAGGCTCAGCCCGCGATATGAACTTTGAATGGCTTGCATCGGTACATCCTTTTCGGTTGCACCGTTTCTAACGTCCCAATACGGCAGGTTTTTGATGAAATGTGGCGACTTTGTGGCATTTGCCCTCACTCAGCGTTTTGATGCTTCAGGTTTTCAAGCCGCAGACCACGTTTTCGCACGAACCTTGAGAGGCGTGGCCATACTGACGCGCCTTCTTTCGGGATCGATGAGGGACGCCAGGCCCGGGCTGGCTCCCAGCTCTCTGATCAAGAGAACCGTGTGGCACCAGCGCCGCACCCAACCGCGCATTGGCGGCGATTTTTTCGCCGGTCACGGACAGAAGAGATCATTCCCCAGCGCAAAAATCATCAACGACAGGACCAGCGCCAGACCGATGCTCATGAGCACCCGCAGGGCTTTGTCGCTTGGCGGTTTGCCCGCAACAGCCTCATAGGCGTAGAAGGTCAGATGGCCACCATCCAGCGCCGGGATCGGGAAGAGGTTCAAAAGCCCCACGGCCGTGCTCAACACCGCAATGAAGTAGATAAAGCTTTCCGCCCCCTGGCTGGCCATGGCACCGGAGGCCTGTGCAATGCCCACAGGCCCGCTGAGGTTGCAGGTGCTGATATTGCCAATGATCATCTCGCGCAGACCCGAGATGGAACCGGTGATGATGCGCCAGGTGTTTTCAACGCCTCCGATCAAAGCTGCACCAATGCCCACATTCTCGGTTGCAGGCTCAAACGCCGTGCCGCCCGCGATGCCGATACGCAAGGAGCGTTTGAACGTGCCGTCCGGCTGGGGCTCGTCAACGCTTTTGGGCGTCATCGTGAATTCAAGTGTCTCGCCTTCCCGCCAGACGGTCAGATCAAGCGGCGCCCCGTCCGAGCTTTCAACCGCGGTCTTGAGTTCTGAGAAAGCGTATATGTCGGAGCCGTCAATGGCAGTGATCACGTCCCCCTGGCGCAATCCTGCTTCGATCGCGGCGGACTGGGGAACCACCTGCACCACAAGCGGCGGCAGGTAGAACGGACCCTGAACCGTCATCTCCTGACCATCACGGCGCACGTCATATTCGATTGTCGGCTGTTTTGGCAGAGAGGCAAGGAGTTCAGAATAACCTGCGCTGTCGTCCGGAATGGCGGTGCCGTTCATCCCGAGGATTTCATCGCCCACCTGCAGCCCTTCGAAAGTTGTGGGCATTGGGCGAAACTCACCCACGGTGATTGGCTCCCGCGGGACACCGGATGTGTACAACACCGCAAAAAAGATCAGGATCGACATTGCGAAGTTAAAGGCAGGTCCGGCGGCCACGGTCAGCGTGCGCGCCCAAAGCGGCGCGCCATGCATTGTGTGCCTGGCTGCCTCAGGGTCATCGGCCACGGCGGCCATCGCGGCTTCGTCCTTGCCGGACGCGGCATTGGCGTCGCCTGCGAACTTCACGTATCCGCCGAAGGGCAGCGCCGCGATCTGCCATTTGGTGCCATGCTTGTCAAAGCCCGACCAAAGCACCGGCCCAAAGCCCAGGCTGAAGACATCCGCCTTGATCCCGCACCAGCGGCCCACAATGTAATGGCCGTATTCGTGGATCGCGACAATCACCGACAACGCGATGATGAAAGCCACCAAAGTCCATACCAGACCGCCGAATTGCGGTATCAACCCAAGAATATCCAAAACGCTACCCTGCTCTTTTGACGGTGGCGACCTGCGCTGCCTTACGTGCCAAATGGTCCACTTGCAGCACCTTATCAAGGGTCAGCGTGTCAGCAATATGGCCATTGGACGCGGCGATATGCGACAGCGTGTCCTCAACCACCTCGGCCATTTGGACGAAATTGATCTGACCTGCGATGAAGCCATCCAGCGCTGTTTCCTTTGCTGCGTTGAACACCGCCCCCATCAGCCCCCCAGCCTGCATCGTTTCACGCGCCAGGCGCAGCGCGGGCCAGCGCACTTCATCCGGGGCGCGGAACTCCAGCTGGCCAATGGCAGCAAGATCCAAGCGCTCAACAGGGAGCTTCTTGCGCAGGGGGTGGTGCAGCGCGAACCCGATGGCGTGGCGCATATCGGGTGGGCCGACATGTGCCATAAGCGCACCATCGTTGAAGCCAACAAGCGCATGGATCATGGATTGTGGATGCACCAGCACTTCGATTTGATCTGGTGAGACACCAAAGAATTCCTTGGTTTCAATGACCTCCATCGCCTTGTTGAACATGGACGCGGAATCAATGGTGATGCGCTGCCCCATATCCCAGTTGGGATGGCTTGAGGCTTGATCGAGTGTCGCCTCGGGCAGTTTCTCAATTGGCCAGTCGCGGAACGAACCGCCGCTGGCGGTGATGATGATCCGCTCGACGCTGGACATATCCTCGCCAATCAACCCTTGAAAGATCGCCGAATGCTCACTGTCGACAGGCAGGATCGTGGCACCGTGCTGGCGGGCGGTTTCCAGCACGAGCTTTCCCGCACAAACGAGCGACTCCTTGTTGGCGAGGGCCAGGGTCGTGCCCTGCCTCAGCGCCTCCATGCCTGGTGCTAGACCGGCGGCCCCGACAATGGCGGACATAATCCAATCTGCTGGCCGTGCTGCCGCTTCCGTAACCGCCTGGGGTCCGGCAGCCGCCTGAACACCTGATCCATCAAGGGCTTGGCGCAGGTCTTCGAGCAAATCATCATGCGCCGTAACCGCAACATCCGCCTTGAGCGCGATTGCGTCTTTGGCCAGTTGCTCAATGTTGCTGGCCCCTGTCAGCGCGACGACGTCGTAGTTATCCGGCGCGCGGGCGATCAGATCAATGGTGCTTTGCCCGATGGACCCAGTGGCCCCAAGGATGCTGACCCGGCGCACCACGCCTTAGCCAAGACCTGGCGGGAAGCCGATGAACTGGCCGATCACCAGCAGGAAAAGCGAGGCACCAAGCATGCCATCGAACCGGTCCATCAGACCGCCGTGACCGGGGATCAGATTGGAGCTGTCCTTCACGCCCATCTTCCGCTTCATGCCCGACTCCGCGATATCACCCATTTGGGAGGCCATGGAGACGGCGATGGAAATGCCCAGCAGCTGCGGGCCTACGCCCGTATTGATCGAGAAAAGCAAGCCCACAATCGCCGCGCCAATCCAACCAGAGGCGGTGCCCGCCCATGTTTTCTTGGGGCTGACCGCAGGCCAGAACTTTGGCCCTCCGATGATGCGACCCGCAAAGTAACCGACGACGTCAGTCACGACGACAACCAGCACCAGCCATAACAGCCAGCCAAAGCCCAGATCGTCCCGGACCTGCATCATGCCAAAGCCCGCGAGCAGGATCATGACGGTAAAACTCATATAGATCGTGCGGTTCTGTTCCAATTGGCCAAAGCCGATAAGCGCCGGGGCCAGGAGCAACGGCAAAGCCAACCCCACTGGCAGATAAATCGCAAGGAACAGCGCTACACCGGTCAGCACTCCAAGGCCGAGCTGTATATGTCGCGCACCGGGGCGCAGCATGCCCACAAGCTCCCAGACCATCAGCCCACAGATCAGCGCCACGAGCAGATGAAAAACGTGTCCGCCCAGCCAGATGCCGATCAGGCCGATGACCACCATGGTGGCCCCCGCCCCCATACGGGCGTTGAGGTCAGACCACCGTTCAGGAGATTTGCTCATCGCGCGCGTCTCACGTCTTCACTGCACCAAAGCGACGGTCGCGCCCGCCGAAGGACGCGCACAACGCTCCGAATTCGGCGCGGGTGAAGTCGGGCCAGAGCGTGTCAATGAATTCGTACTCGGAATAGGCCGATTGCCACAGCAGAAAATTGGAAATCCGCGCCTCGCCGCTGGTCCGGATCACAAGGTCTGGGTCAGGCAAAACGTAGGTATCCAAATACTTTGGCAGCGTTTCTTCATCTACACTGTCAGGATCAAGACGGCCTTCCGCCACGTCCTTTGCCAGCCGCTGTGTGGCGCGCGCCACCTCATCCCGGCCGCCATAGTTGATGGCAATCGTCAAATTGACCTTGTCGTTGCAGGCGGTGGCTTCTTCAAGCTCGTTCATCAGGCTGATCAGTTTCGCATCAAGCCGCACACGATCCCCGATAAAGCGGACGCGCACGCCGCGGTCCTGCAGATGACGGGTTTCTTTCGTGATGTAGCGCTTGAAAAGACTCATCAGCCCGGCGACTTCCACCTGTGTCCGTTTCCAGTTCTCCGTCGAAAAGGCAAATATCGTCAGATATTTGACCCCGAAATCAGGGCATGCTTCGACAATCTCACGCACCCTTCGCGCACCCGCGTGATGGCCAAAGAGCCGGGGGCGTCCACGTTGGGTGGCCCACCGGCCGTTCCCGTCCATGATGATCGCCACGTGCTTGGGGCAGCCTTCAACCGTTTCAGGGCCTGTCTCCACCTCCGAGAGGCTGGTTAGCGCGGCATTCCCATCGTGCGACATAACGTGTTCCATTCGGATCATGGTTCCAAAATGACCAAAACCCTCCGGAGGGAGGGTTCTGCATCGGTCACTCAGACTTGCATGATCTCGGCCTGTTTTGTTTCCAACTGCCCATCGATCATTGCGATGTATTTATTTGTCATATCCTGCATCTCGCCTTCCCAGATCTTCTGATCATCTTCAGACATGCCATCGGCCTTGCCCTTCTTGATCTGGTCCATCCCGTCGCGGCGGATGTTGCGGATAGAGACGCGTGCGTTCTCGGCGTATTGCCCGGCGACCTTGGTCAACTCGCGCCGCCGTTCCTCGTTCAATTCGGGAATTGGCAGCATGATGATGGTGCCATTCAGCTGCGGGTTGATGCCCAACCCGCTTTCGCGGATCGCCTTTTCGACCTTACCCACAAGCCCCTTGTCCCAGACATTGATGGTGACCATGCGTGGTTCGGGCACGTTCACGGTGCCCACCTGGTTGATCGGCGTCATTGACCCATAGGCATCCACCATCACCGGCTCCAACATGGAGGCAGAGGCACGGCCAGTCCGCAACGAGGAAAATTCCGTCCGCAGGGAGGCAATTGCGCCGTTCATGCGCCGCTCAAGATCATCTGTGTCGAGCATAAAGTCGTCTGACATGGGGTCTCCGGGTCTCTTGTGGTCAGATTCAGTGTCGGTGATATAGCGCGGTGCGATTTCTTTTGTAAGCCCGGGTATAGTGAGCATGATTGTCCTTAACAATCTGCCAAGGACGGATGTCTGCATCATGTTGCCGATAGGGCATTCTGGTGACGGCAGCACGCATTGCGGCCACGCTGGTACTGGCAGGGCCGATCAATTCTAGCGATTTCTGTCGGTTTACGTAGTTGGAGTGCCTAGCGCATATGGTTCAGCGCACGCCGATCCCACGGGTCTCCCAATCGCTGTCTGCAAAGGTCCAGCTCTTGGCGAAACCTCCATCACGGGCAGCGCTATGGGTTGCCTTGCGCCGTGCCTGTCGGGAACTGTCGCCCCAGAAACGGTCGAGCTGATCGGTGATCTGACCTTGCTCTGCCAGTTCTCGCTGGGTCAGCGCACCAAGAAAGCCGGAATGCACCGTGACCTCGTCCAGCTGGGTACGTTCGAAGTAATCAAGCGCCTGCCTGAGCGTCATGGTGGCGGAGCGGTTCGCACGCGCGGTCATGAATTGCAGCCAGTCGGTTTCCTGCGGTGTCATCCAGCGGGTATGTTCTGATTGCAGGCGGCTCTCGAAAATCATGCCGCGCAGGAGGTTGGCCAAACCCCGTCCCGTGAAGTTTCGGGTGTGGAAGGTTTCGAGCATCCATGCATAGAACCGGTCCAGCACGGGATCGAGGAAACGATAATCCGGCTCAAAAGCGGTCCCGCCCAAGCGCCCTTCGGCCTGCAGCTTTCGCGCCACGGGGGTTCCTGCATAGGGCAGCATTCGGCAGAAGCCAGCCACCGACCAGCCGTCGCCCACAAATGCATCCAGGAAGTCAATGTTGGCGCGCACCATCCGCAGGTCCGACCATGGATCAAGCAGCATGAAGCCAAAGTCGAAAGATAGCCCTTCACTGCGCAGCATCTTGCCCGCTTCGATATGTTTTTCGGGGCCCATCATCTTGTTCATATTCTTCAGCCCTTCGGCGTCGCCGGATTCCACACCCATGTAGACATGGGTCAGTCCGCCGCGCTTCATGCGGGCAATGATGTCAGGACGAAGTTCGTCTGAACGGCAGGACATTTTCCAGGCCACCCTGCCGCCGATGTCGCTCTCAGCGATCAGGTCGGCGACCTCGCCCGCCCAATTGCGCGCCCGCGCGCCGGTGGCCAGAAAGTCATCGTCCTGAAACAGGAACAGTGCCACACCCCGGTCATGATAGAGGTGACGCATCTCTTCGACCACGTCGCCGGGACTGCGCAGGCGCCGCAAGGACCCCTCCTGTGCTTCATAGAACGGCCGGATCGAGCAGAAGTCGCAATTCCAAGGACACCCACGGGACCCAAGGATCGCAGCCGTGGGCCGGTCAGAGCGTTCGTAGGCAATATCGGTGCGGTCCGGCCAAGGGATGTCGTCCAGCTGCATGATCTGTTTGCGCAGCGGGTTGTCGCGGATCGCCCCATCGTCAAGGCGTGCGACAAGGCCGGGTGTTTCCTGCCATGCGGTTCCGCGTCCCAGGTGTGTCAGAAGTTCCAAGAGTGTAGCTTCCCCTTCGAACCGAATGACACTGTCTGCCCCCTTGACCACGGCAAGAACCTCTTTGGGATCAAAGCTGGGGTAATGTCCACCAAGGGCGATATGCGCGCCGACGCCTGCCTGACGCAGCGCCTCGATGACAGTGGCAAATTTGGCGGTCATGAACTGGAAGATCAGCGAAAAGCCGATGAAATCCGGCTTCTCTGCCATCACCCGACGGACCAGTGCCTCTGGGTTGTCATTGAAGGTTTCGATATGTGTCTGATGACCCGCAGCCCCGGCGGTGGCCATCAAATAACGCAGACCAAGATTGTCCTGATCCTGAAATCCCACGAAGAGCGCCCGCAGGGGCGCGTCAGCCTTTTCGATCAACATCGCGCGGCCCTTTCAAATGTCTGTATCAAATGGGGTGAGACGTCCGGAAGGGATCCGGACGCCTCGGCTTCTGAAGGGAGTGCTCAGAAGCGTTTCATCTCCTTTTGGAGAAGCTCTTCGACGGAATCGAGTTTCGCGCGCATGTGGGCGATGTCCGCAAGCCGGGATTCGATCTGCAGCTTGCCGAGTTTGCCCAGCTCTTCAGGTGCCGGGTCAGCCACCGGGCCAAGGCCACCACCCCAGACGATGCCACCCCCACCGATGACACCGCCAAAGCCGCCTCCATCGGGCGCGGGATCACTGACCCAATCGGGCGGGATACGTGCCGTGACGACAAGGTTTTCCAGAGCTGAAAGGCGGGTTGCGAGCATTTGGTTCTGCGCCACAATGGCGCGCAGTTGACGTTCCATAAATTCCCCCTGTGAAAAATGAGTGCCCTTTGAAAGCAGCTTCAGAATACACCTAAAGCGGGAATTCGCCTAAAAGTCGCACCTACAATCGGCCAAAAATGGCCGACCGCGACCTGTACTCAGCCGGGGAAAAGCCGCAAGCAGCAGGCCAGGCGAGACAAGAAATGAACGAAAATTGAAGGTTTTAGCCCTGAACGCGGGTGTATGTGCCCTGCCCTGACAGGATGCCCCTGAACCCGCCCTCCTGATCGAGCGAGAACACAATGATCGGCAGGTTGTTGTCACGGGCCAAGGCAATGGCTGACGCGTCCATCACGCCCAGACGCTTGGCCAGCACATCGTCGTAGCTGACCGTTTCATAGCGTTTGGCATCCTCGAACTTGGCGGGGTCCTTGTCATACACGCCGTCGACCCCGTTCTTGCCCATAAAGATCGCCTCGCAGGACATCTCGTTGGCGCGCAGGGCGGCGGCGGTATCGGTCGTGAAATACGGATTGCCAGTGCCCGCCGCGAAGATGCAGACCCGTTTTTTCTCAAGGTGACGCACAGCCCGGCGGCGGATGTAGGGTTCGGCCACTTCGTTCATGGTAATAGCGGAGATGACGCGGGTGTGAATGCCAAGCCCTTCCAATGCAGATTGCATGGCAAGAGCGTTCATCACCGTCGCCATCATGCCCATGTAGTCTGCGGTGGTGCGTTCCATCCCCTGAGCGGAGCCTTGCAATCCGCGAAAGATATTGCCGCCGCCGATCACCATGCAAATCTCAACACCCAACTCATGCACGCTTTGGACTTCGCGGGCGATCCGCTCCACTGTGGGCGGATGCAGTCCAAACCCCTGATCCCCCATCAACGCTTCCCCCGATATTTTGAGCATCACGCGTTTGAAGGTCACTTGGGGGGCATCTGATGGCATGAGGGTGCCTTTCGGGCAGGGGATTTCATTCGCGCGCAAAATGTCGCAAATGACGGGCATGTTCAATGCACGGCAAGGCAGGTCAGGGAAGAAATGCAGGTAGAGACCGCTCTTTCCGAGGCGCGGGCCGCGGTGCCCGAGGGCAAGCATGTCCTGATTGCCGGCCCGACGGCCTCTGGCAAGTCCGCGCTGGCACTGGATATCGCGGAGGATCAGGGCGGTATTGTCGTGAACGCGGACGCCAGTCAGGTCTATGACTGCTGGCGCATCATCACCGCGCGTCCTTCCCCCCAGGAAGAGGCGCGCGCGCCGCATGCGCTCTATGGGCACGTCAGTGCCGCACAGCCTTACTCCACGGGGCATTGGCTGCGGGAGGTGACCGCGCTCTTACAAAAGGGTGAGCGGTTGATCATTGTTGGCGGCACCGGCCTCTACTTCAATGCGCTGACCAAAGGATTGGCCGAGATACCCGCAACACCCCCCAAGGTCCGGCAAGCGGGTGACGCGCTCACACTCGAAGAACTCCTCGACCCTCTGGACGAAGACACACGCGCCCGCATCGACACACAAAACCGAGCACGGGTACAGCGGGCCTGGGAGGTCTTACAGGCAACCGGCAAAGGGCTGGCCCTTTGGCAGGATGACACCGGCCCACCGGCCCTGCCCCTGGAGGCGTGCCATCCTATCGTTTTCGATGTGGCCAAAGACTGGTTGAATGCGCGTATCGCCCGACGTTTCGACATCATGGTGCAGGAAGGCGCACTGGACGAGGTCCGCGCCCAAGTGCATTGTTATGACCCCGCGCTGCCTGCACATCGTGCCATTGGCGTTCCCGAATTGATGGCGCATGTGCGGGGTGAAATGACCCTAGAGGACGCGAAAGAAGCAGCAGTCATCGCAACACGGCAATTTGCAAAAAGACAGCGGACATGGATGCGCAGCAAAATGGCGGACTGGCACAGGATCACCATAGGCTGACTTTACAATTCACGATCACTTTTCATGATTTTCGCCGTTCAAAGCACCTTGAGTTTACGATATCCTGCCGGTCATGCAGTTCGACGCCAATGACATACATGTTCAAAGCCTGTCCCAGCTTGCCATGGGGCAGCCCTGGCGCTTGCAGCTGGCCCATGACCGCCCCTATCACCTGCTGATCTGGATCACCCGTGGTCAGGGCCGTGTGTTACTGGACGGGTTGCGGCGTGGGATCGGGGCACATAACGCGCTGTTCATACCCGCCGGATCGCTGTTCTCACTTGATTTGGGGCGGCAAAGCATTGGCCAGACCATCCGGATTCCCGCCAGTTCTGAACTACGCTTACCCGCCATCCCGCGGCATCTGCGCATCCGCGAAGCCCAGATTCAGTCCGAATTGACCGGCCTTATCGAAGCCGCACAGCGGGAGGAACAGGCCAATCTTGCGTTGCGCGCGGACGCGCTTGAGGCACATGCGGCTCTCATTTCGGTTTGGTTGCGCCGCCAAATCACGCTTGAAGAACACATTCCCGAGAAACGCAATGCCGCCGGTCGGTTGAGCAGACGGTTTTGCGAAATGGTGTCCCAGCGGTATGCCAGCGGCGATGCAATGGCGGACTATGCTGCTGCCTTGGAGGTCACACCAACCCATCTGACCCGCGCTGTTAAGGCGGCCACTGGCAAAACGGCGTCTGATATCCTCACCGAAAGAGTGCTGTCAGAGGCCCGTCGGCTGCTCATTGAGACAGGTGAGCCCGCGCAGCGTATCGCCAGTTATCTGGGGTTTGGATCGGCTGCGTATTTCACGCGCTTTATACAGCACCATACCGGCAGACCACCCAGCAAACTGCGCCGCGCCACCGGCAATCCTGTGACATAGCACTCTTCAATCCGTGTCGCTTTCGGCTGATGAAGATGTCGCAAATTTCACATTAACTGGCGGTAGCGGACATTGACCTGACCCGGAGAGTTGTGCCTGATAGGTCCAAGGGATCGCAGATTGCATACCAGAATGAGCGTTTCAAAGGCGCCGCAGCAGCATCTGCCACAAAGGGGGCAAATACCGACAAACCTTGATCCCGCCTGAGCGTTTTGCACCGTTTGGGCAGCTACACAGGCCATTGGCCAAACAAAAAACCGGTGGGACAAACCCTGCCGCGCCACCAACAGGGGCACCACATGGGAATATTCATATTACGTCGGCTGGGCGTGATGTTGCTGACGGCGCTTTGCCTGACCTTCATCGTGTTCTGGCTGACCAATCTCTATCCAAACCTTGAAAAACTCGCCAAGACGCAAGGCAACTTCCGCATGTCGGATGAAGCCGTGGCCTCCTATCTTGGAGACCGGGGATATCTGCAGCCGATGCCGGTGAAATACCTGCAATGGGTTGGGGTGCTGCCGGGCTGGGAGACGGTGAAGGAGGATGGCACCGCTTTTGGCCGCTGCTATGCTGAAGGCACGCCTGAAGAGGAACGGAGCCGTTTTTGTGGCGTGCTGCAGGGCGACTGGGGCTTTTCCACCGTTTTCAAAGACGAGGTTGGGGAGGTTGTTGCAACCCGGCTTGCGCTGACCGGCAAGTTGATGGGCTGTGTGCTGTTGCTGATGGTGCCATCGGCATTGATTGTCGGCGTCTTGGCCGGGATGCGAGAGGGCTCCAAGCTGGACCGATCCCTGTCCACCTTCTCCATCGCGACAACAGCGACCCCGGAATATGTGTCCGGTGTGATCTTTATCGCGCTCCTGGCCTCGTCCAAATTCGGCATATCACCCCTATTGGCCGAGGCGGGCTGGATCGACGGCAAGACCCTGTTTCTTGGTTCCGCCACCAAGGCGATGGATGACGCGACATTCTGGAACTTCTTCCTGCCGGTACTCACCATTTCGCTTTACGGCATGGGTTACATCGCGCGGATGACCCGGGCCTCGATGGCCGAGGTCATGACTGCGCAATACATCCGCACCGCGCGACTGAAGGGCGTCAAATTCTCAGAAATCGTGCTGAAACATGCGCTGAGAAACGCGCTTATCGCCCCCTTCACGGTGATCATGCTGCAAATCCCATGGCTGCTGAACGGCGTGGTGATTGTCGAAACACTCTTTAACTACAAGGGTTTCGGCTGGCTGCTGGTACAAGCGGCGTCGAACAACGACATCGAACTGCTACTGGCGGTCTCGGTTGTCTCAGTCGTGGTGGTGCTGGTGACGCAGCTGATCTCGGACATCGGCTATGTCTACCTCAACCCGCGCATTCGTATCTCTTAAGGGGGCAAGGACATGGAACCTTTAACATGGACGGGCTCCCTTTCAGGGCTCAACCTCATCTTCCTGATCGTTCTGGGCCTTCTGGCGCTTTCGATCATCGTCTCAATCCTGGCCTCGCTGGTGCCCTCCTCGGGCAGCAGGGCGGTCAGTGCCGATGGCACATTGGCCGCAGAGAAAGGGGCAAGCGGCTTTATCAATATGATCACGGGCTATCTCTTTTACGCCCTAGTCGCGCTTGTCCTGATCTATCTGGTGGGCGGTATCCTCATGGGCACCGGGGCAGGCATCTTTGGCGGCATGGCACGCCAGTTCCTACCGGTCTGGATTGCCCTGATCGTGACCTTCGCGATCTCGATCACCTACAAGCGCAAGCTCGGCCTTTATGGCAAGCTCTTTGACAGCACCGTCGGCATGATCGGGTTTGCCATCGTGATGTTCTGGGTGTTCACCGGCATCTTCGGCGGTGTGTTCGACATGATCGTCACGCACGACAGCCTTAGCCAGGTATCGGGCATGAAGAACAAACTGCCCGGCACCCCCCTGCGGGGCGCCGAGGACGGCGAGTATATGTGGTTCCTGCTGGGCGGGGACAACCTTGCGCGTGATGTCTTCAGCCGCTTGGTAAAGGGCTCCTGGGTTGTGGTGCAGATCGCACCGATGGCGACCCTCTTTGCCTTTATGGTTGGCATCACGCTGGGCTTGCCTGCAGGGTACTATGGCGGCAAGCTTGATACGATCCTGAGCTTTCTGGCAAACCTGATCCTCGCCTTCCCGGTCATCCTGTTGTTTTACCTGCTGGTGACACCGGAGATCGTGCTGACAGGTATCCCGAACTACATGGCGCTCTTCCTGTTTGTCTTCCCGATCATCTTCGTGGCGATCTTGCTGAACTCGCGCTACTACACACAGCCAAGCTTCCGCACACCACTGTTGATCGTGGTGCTGGGCGTGCTCGGATGGCTCTATCTGTCTCTGGTCAGCTCAAACGGTGCGATCGTGGCAACCGAAAACTACACGATCCCGGGCATTCCGGCGTTCCTTGACGGATTTGACATCGACAGTGGTATCCTTGTGGTCTTCGTCTCCGTGGTCTTTGTGAATTCGCCCACGGTCTTCAGGATCGTGCGCGGGCTGGCGCTGGACATCAAGACGCGGGACTATGTGGCCGCTGCACAGACCCGTGGTGAGGGGCCATGGTACATCATGCTGTGGGAGATTCTGCCAAACGCGCGCGGGCCGCTGATCGTCGATTTCTGTCTGCGGATTGGCTATACAACCATCCTGCTTGGCACATTGGGCTTCTTCGGCCTGGGCCTGGAATCGGAAAGTCCCGACTGGGGCTCCACGATCAACGCAGGACGGCGTCTGCTCTCGCTTTATCCGCATGCGGCGATTGCGCCTGCTCTGGCTTTGCTCAGCCTTGTGCTGGGGCTGAACCTGCTGGCGGATGGTCTGCGCGAGGAAAGCTTGCGCGACTGACGTGTGATGGGGAATTTCGGGGGCGCTGCCCCCGGACCCCAGGAATTTTATTTGGAAAGATGAAGCCCGGGGGGCGGCAATCTTTCAACCGGGAGAAAAAGAATGGCAAAAGAGGCGTATGACGGGCCGATCCTGGAGATCGACAAGCTGTCGATTTCGTTTTTCACGCGGCTGCGCGAGATACCGGCGGTGATGGACTTCTCCGTTTCGGTCAAACCCGGCGAGGCCGTGGGGCTGGTGGGTGAATCCGGCTGTGGTAAATCCACGGTGGCGCTGGGCGTCATGCAGGATCTTGGCAAGAACGGTCGGATCGTGGGCGGCTCGATCAAGTTCAAGGGACGTGATCTGGGTGAAATGTCGGACGAGGAGCTGCGCGACATTCGCGGCTCTGAGATTGCGATGATTTATCAAGAACCCATGGCCTCGCTGAACCCGGCAATGAAAATCGGCAAACAGTTGATGGAAGTACCGATGATCCATGCGGGGATGAGCGAGAAGGACGCTTATGACCGCGCGTTGCAAGTCGTGACGGACGTGAAACTGCCCGACCCCAAGCGTATCCTAAACGCCTTTCCGCACCAATTGTCCGGCGG
>CAYUSM010000058.1:0-14987 GCA_964447345.1 uncultured Sulfitobacter sp.
GATGTTTCAGACACGGACATACTCCCCGAAGACGTGCTGCATTGCAGCTTAGGCGCACCGAACCAAAAAGGAAAGTGGGTCGATGCGCCGGGCTCGTCAGGGGGCAAGTACCGTCTTCAGCGCAACATCCACCGGCGTAGGGTTGAAGTCTGGCAAGGTGCGCTTGAGCTTCTGACCGTCGACCCAATGCGGCACATGCCAAAGGTAGCGCATCTCGTACACTTCGCGCATCGTGGCCTGAAAAAGGCCCATCAACCGCACAACCGTCCATGGCAAACCGCTGACCTTCTGCTTGCGGCCAACGGCGTCACCAATGGCATCGGTCAGCTCTGCACCAGTCAGCGTGTAACCGGGAAAACCAAACTCCTCAAAATCCGAGAATTCGGCACGCCGCTCCATCAGCATGACTGCAGCCCGCGCAACATCCGGCAGATAGGCCCAGGCATGCACCTGATCGACGGGTCCCGGATAAACCGTCCGTCCCCGATCGGCCTTGGCCGCAATCTGAACGTCAAACCAGTTGCCGCTCTTCTCGCGTTCGATGTAGTCCCCTGCCCGCAGTACAATCGTACGCACGCCGCTTTCGCGATATGCCTCTTCCATCGCAACCCGAAGTCGGCCTTTGCGGGTGGTCGGCTTCCAAGGCGTGTCTTCCAGCAACTGCGCAGGCGCATCAGCGCCATAATTGTAGAGGTTGCCCGGGATCAGCACCGTAGCCTGTGCCGCCGTTGCAGCAGCAATGACTGACTGAGTGATGCCGGGCAACACCTTCTGCCAGTCTTCGTAGGGCGGGTTGATCGCGTTCACGATCACGTCGCAACCCGCACAGGCCGCCGAGAGTGCGGGTGTGTCTGTCACATCGCCTTCGGTATGTGTGATCCCCCGTCCGGGATTAAAGTCGCGGCCACGGGCGAATGTTGCCACGTCCCATCCTGCGTTCTTGAAAGCATGTGTAGCAGCGCGACCAAATCGGCCTTTCGCTCCGAGTATGATAACCTTGGGCATATTGAGTATCCTTTTCTGTCAGATACTCTTTGATATGACGTCCATTTATGAATATCATTTTCGAAAATATTAATAGATATATTCATAAATGGATACATTATGCAGCCCTTAGACTGGACCCACTTGCAGTCCTTTGCCGCCGTGGCCGAGCATGGCTCTCTATCTGCCGCTGCCCGGGCGATGCGGGGCAGCCAACCGACGCTCAGCAGGCATATCACCTTGCTGGAAGAAGCGATCGGTGCGCGGCTCTTTGAGCGGAGCAAGTCTGGTGTCACGTTGACCGAAAAAGGCAGCGCCCTTTTTGAGCAAGCCGCACAGATGGCCGATTGTGCGGCACGGTTAGCACTGCAAGCCCAAGGTCCGGATGATGTCCTGAGCGGAAGTGTGCGGATCACGGCCAGCCAGATCGTCGCGACATACCTCTTGCCTGATGTCTTGGTCGACCTTCACCAACGCTATCCCGAGATCGAGATTGAAGTTGTCGCCTCTGATGACACCAACAATCTGCTGCGCCGCGAAGCGGACATTGCGCTGCGCATGTACCGCCCTACTCAGAACGACGTGATCTCCAAACACCTCGGCAATCTGGAACTGGGCGCTTACGGAAGTCGTGCGTACATTGAACGGAGGGGCATGCCCGAAACTCTGGAAGATCTGTTGCAGCACGACCTGATTGGTTATGACCGCAGCCCGCTGATCATCGACGGCTTGGCCGCACTGGGGCACAAAGTCGACCGCAGCTTCTTCAAGTTCCGCAGCGACGATCAGGTGGTGTGCTGGCAGATGGCGCTTGCGGGCTTTGGCATCGGCTTCAATCAAAAAACCATTGCAGAGCGACAAGGCGACATGATCTGTGTGTCAGGGAACATTCCGGTTGGCGAACTGCCTGTCTGGCTCACCGCACATCCGGAACTTCGCCAAAGCCTGCGTATTCGCAAAGTCTTCGACTTTCTCAGCTCAACCCTGACAAAACACCTGACGCGGCCCTGAGAAAATCCACATAAAAGCAAAAAGGCGGGCTCAAAAAAGCCCGCCGTCCTGCAGCGCCATTCAGGGAAGTCTGACGCAGATCGTAAAGTCGTTTGTCCGACTTACTTGGCTGTTGCCTTCTTCGCAGCGGAAGTTGCCTCGGTTGTGGCTTTCTTCACAGCAGCTTGTGTCTCTTCCTGCATGTCCTTGCCGGCCGCCATCAGCAGCTCAACAGTGTCCATCTGAACCTTCTTCGCGATCTCTGCGAAGGCGGCCAGGTGCTCTGACGCGGTTTCTGCATAAGCAGAAGCGAAATCGGTCATGGCTTTTGTGTAGTCGGCTGGCTCGGCTTTTGCCTTGGACAGCTCTTCCAGCTTGGCGACAGTTTCTTTGGTCCACTTGGAGGAAATGTCAGCGGATTGCTCAACTGCGTTCAGCGCCACGTGGGACAGCTTTTCGTTCAGTGTTGCAGTTGTCTTGAACGCGCCTTCCATGGCGGAGCCGTCGATCTGGAAGGAACCCATCACGTCTTTGAACATTGCGGTCATGTCTGGTGTCTTGCTCATCTTTTAAATCCTTTGCTTGCGTTGCGCGGGCCTCAGACCCGCTTTTCTGCGTCTGCAAAAGACATACATGCTGCAGCGCGGCATTTCAAGCTTTTTCTGCACTGCAGCATAAATAAGTTACCTAGGGTAAAACATGCACAAATTCAGCGATTTGCCTTCTTTGCAACGTATTCCCCCGGCGCATCGCCAAGGATTTTGCGCCCGTCATCCCCAGGAGTGCGGGCCGGAATCATCGTGCCGGACCGCTTCTTGAGCCATTTTTCCCACCGCGGCCACCACGACCCCTCTGTGAAGTCCGCCCCTTTTAGCCACTGCTGATGGTCAACACTCAAATCATCATTGGTGTAATGACCGTACTTACCTTTGGAAGGCGGGTTCACGATGCCCGCGATGTGGCCTGACTGGGTCATGATGAACGTCTTGTTCTTTGACCCCATCATCTGAACGCCGCGATAGCTGTCCTTCCAGGGGGCAATGTGGTCTGTCTCGCAGGCAATGGCGCAGAGCGGCACATCCACCTCTCCCAGGACAAGGTGGTGCCCCAACAGGTCATACCCGCCTTCGGCCAATTCATTGCGCTGACACAGCCCGCGCAGATACTGCATCGCCATCTTGCGCGGCAGGTTCGCCCCATCCCCGTTCCAATAAAGCAGGTCGAATGCCGGGGGGGTCTCCCCCATCATGTAATGTTTGACGGCAGGCCCATAGACGAGGTCCTTGGAGCGCAAGAAAGAAAACGTCCGTGCCATGATGATCGACGGCAGAATGCCCTTGTCCAGCGTCTCCGCCTCGATCCCGTCGATGAAGTCATCCGTCAGGAAGGGCTGAAATTCCCCCTGATCAGAGAAGTCTGTCAACGCCGTAAAGAAGGTTGCCGATTTCACCGACTTGTCATTGCGCTGTTTCAACAGCGACAACGTCAAGGACAGCGTTGTGCCTGCAATGCAATAGCCGATGGCGTTGATCTGCTTCTCTCCGGTGATCGCCTTTACTTCGTTGATCGCCGCCAGATACCCGTCCTCGACGTAGTCCTCCATGCCAACATCACGGTAGGTCGGGTCCGGGTTGACCCAGGAGACCATGAACAACGTGTACCCCTGATCAACGACCCATTTCACAAGGCTGTTTTGCTCCTTCAGATCAAGGATGTAGAACTTGTTGATCCAAGGCGGGAAGATCAGCAGCGGGGTCTTTTTCACCTTCTTGGTTGTCGGCGTATACTGGATCAGTTCGAACATCCGGTTTCGATAGACCACTTTGCCGGGCGTGGTGGCGATATTGCCCCCCAATTGGAAGGCCTTCTCGTCTGCCAGCCGGACGATCAACTCTCCATCATTGGCCTCAAGATCGGCAATGAGGTTTTCAAGCCCTCGGATCAGGCTTTCGCCCTCGGTTTCGACCGCACGCTCAAGGGCATCGGGATTGGTCGCCAGAAAGTTTGTCGGGCTCATCAAATCAATGATCTGACGGCTGAAATACGCCAGCCGCTTCTTCTCGTGCGGCTCCATCTCGGTGATTTCGTCAACCGCCTTTTCCAAAGCTTCGGAATTGATCAGATACTGTTGCTTGACGAAGTTGAAATAGGGATTTGTTTCCCAAAGAGGGTTGGCAAAACGGCGGTCATCCGGTGTGCGGTCCTCGGGCGCCGCCATCGGCCCCGTGGCCAAAGCCTGTTGAGCCTCCATGAAGTGCGTGACTGTTTTTGCCCAATACCCCATCTGTTGTTCCATCAATGTCGCCGGATCGTTGATCGCCTGCGTCATGTAGGATTGTGCTGCTTTTGCGAATAATTGTTGATTCGGTCCATCAAGTGCTTGCTGATGTGTGGTCCGGTTCGCCATCACCTTGGTAAGGCGCTCCGTAAGCTCTTCAACTTTCTTAAGATTTTCTGCCATGCGTGCCATGGATGCCGATTTCGTGGCGTCATGATCCGTGGTTTCAGTTGTCATCTTAATCTTTTGCTCCTATCTTCGCACTTGCAGCATAACGTCGCCCTTTTCAGGGGCAGGAGCGACGTGGTGCCCTTATTCGGGCCTAAAAAGGAGACCCCAGATGCGCTATATGGCAACCTACGACCTGATGGAAACCGTTCGGAATACCAATCAGTGGATGGGCGCCTCTGCGCTCGCTCTGGCATCCTATCCTGCTTTTGCCATGTTTCCAAACCCTGCACTTAGCTGGATGGCCGCCTGGGGCGAGGTTACAGAGCGTACTTTTTCCCGCATGGTGATGAAGCCCGACTGGAACATCCCGCCCTTCGTCGGATCGAACGGTCAGGACCGCATCGTGGTCGAGGAAATCGTGATGCAGCGCGACTTTGGCGATCTGCTGCATTTCCGTGTTCAGGGCCGCACCACACCCAAACGCAAAGTGCTGCTGGTCGCCCCGATGTCGGGCCACTACGCCACGTTGCTGCGGTCCACTGTCATCAGCCTCCTGCCCGACTGTGACGTCTTCATTACGGATTGGCACAACGCCCGCGACATTCCCGTAAGCGCGGGCAAATTCGACGTTGAGGACTACACCCTCTACCTCGTTGATTTCATGCGTGAACTGGGTAAGGATCTTCACGTCATTGCTGTGTGCCAGCCTGCTCCGCTCGCGCTTGCCGCGACAGCCTTGCTCGCCGAAGAAGACCCCGAGGCGCAGCCAAGCACGCTCACGCTGATCGGTGGTCCAATCGACCCAAGTGCTGCACCCACCGAGGTCACTGACTTTGGTCATTCCGTCACCATGGGACAGCTTGAAGAGCTGATGATCCAACGCGTCGGCTTCAAGTACAAAGGCGTCGGCCGGATGGTCTATCCCGGCCTTTTGCAACTGACCTCGTTCATCTCGATGAACAGCGAGACGCACTTCAACGCCTTCCGCGACCAGATCACGCGCGTTGCCATGGGCGAAGCGCATGAGCACGACAAGCATAACAAGTTCTACGACGAATATCTTGCCGTGATGGACATGCCCGCCGAATTCTACCTCTCAACGGTAGAGCGGATTTTCAAAACCGGTGAGATCGCCTCGAACAGCTTCACGGTCAAAGGCAAGCCTGTCGATATCGGCAAGATCACCACGGTTGCGGTGAAGACCGTCGAAGGCTCCAAGGATGACATCTCTGCTCCGGGCCAATGTGTCGCGGCGCTCGACCTTCTGACCGGTTTGCCGGACAACAAGAAGGCAAGCCACCTCGAAGAAGGCGCAGGCCACTACGGTATTTTTGCTGGCAAAAGCTGGCGCTACAACATCCGCCCGCTCGTGCTTGATTTCATTGATGATAATGAACGGTCAACGCCACCCGGTTACCGCAAGCGTGGCAAGCCGGTGAAAGACCCCGCCAACATGAACATCGCGGTCTAGCAAGGCATGGCACCCACGGCAGCTTTCCGATGCAAATGCGGTCAGATTGCCGGAACCCTGCACGCCCCTCAGAAACGCGGCATCCATTTGGTATGTCATTGTAGCTATTGCCGTGCTGGTGCCCTCTACTGCGGCGATAAGCTGGCCGCAGATGCGCCGGTTGACCTCTATCTGACCCAACCTGAAAACGTCACGATCAGCGAAGGACTGGATCAGCTGCGCCCCTTTGCGTTCAGCCCGAACGGGATCATCCGGTGGCAAGCGGGTTGTTGTGGCGCGCAGATGTTCTCTTCCCAACCCAACCCCAAGACGGCCTTCATGTCGGTCCGTGCCGACCGATTTGAAGATCAGCAGGCGCTGGGTCCGGTTGTCTGCAGGTCATTCATCCCTAAGGGGAATGGCAAGACCAAACACGAAGGCATCGGTGCATTGATGAAGCTCATTGCGGGTTCGGTCGGCGCACGTCTGACCGGTAAGTGGCGGCAAACACCGCTCTATGACACGGATACACTCAAACCGATCAAGTCGGTGGAGCTGGTCTCCAAGGAAGAACGACGCGCCCTGCTCTCCTGAGCAATCCCTACTGAAGGACCAGCGGCTGCTGCATCCACTTGCGCAATGCCGCTGTTGTTTCCGCCGGTTGTTCCAGCGTCGGTAAATGGCCTGCGTCGGGCAACACGACAAGCTCGGCATAGGGGATCAGCTCCGCCATGAACGTATGGCGCTTCACAGGGCAAAGCTGATCATGCTCCCCGCAGAGGATCAGCGCAGGTGTTCGACATTTGCGCAGCACCGCCTGCTGATCGCGCCGCCGCTGCAACGCGCGGGATTGGCGGATAAAGACCTCGGGACCCAACACCTCGGCCATGTCCATCACCAATTCCAGGACATCGGCGCGTTGAGGTCCGGGGGCCAGATAATTCGGTTTCATCTCATCCCGCATCACCTCCATCAGCCGACCTGATCGGACCTTGACGATCTGCGGCTCCCTGTTGGCGGCGATCACCGGCGTTTCCGCCAGCGGGTTTGTGTCCATCAGCGCGATGCGGGTGATCCGGTCCGGCGCACGGCGCAGCAGCTCCATGGCCACGATCCCGCCCATACTGAGCCCCGCCAGCGCAAAGCGCGCAGGTAGCAGATCCAACAGGCCCGAGGCGATTTCCTCGATCCGTTCGCCTTGCGTCACGGGGGCCACCATGACGGCCGTGTCCGAGGACAACTCAGCGATTTGCGGACCAAAGAGACGTGCATCACACATCATGCCGGGCAGCAGCACCAAAGGCTCAGCCATTCACACTACCCCATTGAAAACACATTGATTTGTCGCCCTGCCATTGCTGCAATCCCCTATCTATATCACGGGGTCAGCGCGCCGCAATATCCGGCGGTGCCTTGGGGATTGACAGTCCCCGAAACGGCGGAAAGTCGGCATATCTTGCCTGCCGCTCCCCCGGCGTCTCCTCCGGCTCCTCTCCGCGACGCAAAAGCATACCGCGCGGCGCGATATAGCTCGAAATCGTGCGCCAAGGCTGAGGCCGCCAGACAAGATTCAACGCCGCCAACTTGGGAAAAAACCACATATCGGAATAGGCCAAATGGTCATGCAACCACCATGCCAAGTCGCGCCAATCGCGGCCCTGATCGTACTGATCCGCAAACCAGGGAATGACGATGGACGCCCCGGCTATCGCCTCTTGCCCTTCTCCGCGGTCCCAGATGTGGCATTCCTGCGGATGAGTGTTGCGCGCGCAGTTGAGGCGGTTCTCATTGCCATACCGGTTGAGATCAGGCGAGCGATAGCCGGACCGAACAGCGATACGGCCAAAGGTCTCTTCCAGCGGGTCCATCAACGCGGCACAAAAAGCGCGCCCATTCTCAAGAACCAGATCAGGATTTTCCGGCACGTTCGGAATGCCATGAAACCCGTTGATCTCGGAAAACATGAAGTCGCGCATGAAATAGTACCGGGACAGGCGCTGCCGACCAAAGGTCTCAAGGCTCCACATGCTGGCCGGTTTGCGCATCAGCCGAAGCCGTTCCAGCGAAAAGCGCCGTCCTCGGACAAGGGCGAGAAGGGGTTGAAGGCCACTTCCCAAATATGGCCTTCGGGGTCCGCGAAATAGCCATGGTGCCCGCCCCAGAAGACATCCGCAGCGGGTTTGAGAATCTCCGCGCCTGCTGCTTCAGCGCGCGCAAGTATCCTGCTGACGTCTTCCTTTTCCCGCACGTTGTAGCCCAACGTCGCTGCGCCATGGCCAAGACGTTCCATCGCCACACCGATGTCTTCCGCGAGTTTTTCCAACGGATAAAGTCCCAACGTCTGACCCATGAGATCGTAGGCAATCACGCCGTCCTGTGTCTCCACCCTTTCCCAGCCCAATCCATCGTAAAAGCCTGCAAGGCGCTCAGGATCCCTCGCACCGAGGGTAATCAGAGATATCCGGTGCTCCATCACAAATCCCCAATCCAATCCATTATCCCTTGCAAAACCGCCTCGTTCTGGCCGGGTGACATGATGTCCCCCGCGATCACATGCGCGTCGGGATCATCTTCAGGTCCGAGTTCCGGGTTCACCACCGTCACGGGTCCGCCCCAGCCCGCGGCAACTTCGGCGGTCAGGTCGGGGCGCACGACTGTGTCATTATCGGAGTACCAGAAAAGCGCAGGGATTTGCGTTCTTCCAAAATCCAGGCCACCCACTTCTTTGACAAGGGCTGCCATCGGCAAGGCAGCCACGCTGGGATAGCTCGTGGTCCAATACTTGCCTTGTTCGGCATTGCGCGGCTCAAAGCTGCGCTCAGCCCCCGCCAAAGTCGGCAACCAGTATCGCGCGCCGGGGAAGGTCAGCAACGGTGCAAGGGGGTTCTGTATCCCAAAATTGGGTGAAACAAATACGATCCCTGCCACATCCTGAGCAAGCGCGTCATTCACGGCAACCGCCGCTGCCAACGTCCCACCGGTTGAGGTCGAAAGGATTAGAACGCGCTCGCCCACATGCCGTGCGGCTGCCAATGCTTCGGCGACATCACCCATCCAATCCGTAACGGTGGCATCCGCCATGGCAGCCCCCGTTCGGCCATGTCCGGCAAGGCGGGTGTATATGAGGTTCGCTTCCAACGATTCCGCGACCTGATCCGGAACCGGCCTGATCTCCTGCGCCGTCGCGGAAAAGCCGTGCAGATAGACGACGACCCATTCTGTCTCAACTTCAGCTTGATCATGCCAGATGACCCGCTTCTCGGCGCCGGCCGTGATATCATCAAAGCGCGATTCCTGAGCTGTGAAGTACGCAGACACACCGTTGCCTAGCGCCGATGCGTCAAATTCTGCGTTAAGGTCGCTGTCCTCATAGGGACCCACAAGGAACAGAAGTGCGACAAAGACCGCCACAGCGATGACGAAGTTGAAAAGGAATTTGATAATCTTTGTCATGCGGTTACCCCAAGAACCTCATGCAACGCCTCAACGATCAGGCCAAGACATGGCCCATCGGAGAACCGGTGGTCTGCGTCCTTCACCAGTTTCAGTTGCATATCCGGACCACTTGCATGTTCCAGCAACCGTACGGCCGTCGCCACGCTGACTGCAGTATCCGCCGTGCCCTGCAGGAAACGCACCGGAAAAGGCAGATGCAATGGATCGCGCAGGACCAGCTGCTTGCGTCCATCCTCAATCATCCGCTTGGTGATGACGTAAGGTTCCATGTAGTCAGACGGCAGTTCAACGTAGCCTTGGCTTTCCATCAACCCCCACTGCTGGTCCGTAAAGTTCGCAGCATAGCCGTCTTCGGTGAAGTCCGGCGCGGCGGCAATCGTCACCAGACCAGCCATCTGTTCGGGATGTGCTCGCGCCAGAAGCAGGGATTGCCACCCTCCCATAGACGACCCCACCGGAATAATCGGTCCATCCGTCAGCGCCTCGACCGCCGCTGCCGTGTCTTCTGCCCAATCCCCGATACATCCGTCCGTGAAAGCACCAGACGACTCACCATGGCCGGAATAGTCAAAGCGAAGGAAGGCGCGGCCCTCTTTCTGGGCCCATTCTTCCAGAAACACCGCCTTGGTGCCTTCCATATCCGATTTCAGACCACCCAGAAATACGACGCAGGGCCCTTCCCCTTCCGTCCGGTGGTAGGCCAGTCTGCGCCCTTGTTTTGTTGACAGAAACTGCGTTTCGCCCATGTCTCCCCCCGCGCTTTTGGCGATCATGCGCAGGGATTTTCCAGAGCACAACCGTCAGATTTTATAGGTGACTATCTTGTCACGTGACTAATTAATCACCTATAAGCTGATTCCATGGACGCTGTTTTCAAAGCCCTTGCCGACCCGGCCCGCCGCACCCTTCTGGACGCCTTGCGTCAGAAGGACGGGCAGACGCTGCAAGAGCTCACGGAACTGCTGGATATGACCCGGTTCGGCGTGATGAAGCACCTTGGTGTGCTTGAGGACGCGGGCCTGGTCGTCACGCACAAAAAGGGACGGTTCAAACATCACTATCTGAACGCCGTCCCCCTTCAACAGACGATTGACCGCTGGATTGAGCCCATGCGCGCAAAACCGGCGGCCCGAGCGGTGCTGAACCTCAAATCAACCCTCGAAAGGACCAACACGATGTCGAAACCCGATTTCATGATGCAGACATTCATCCGCTGCACGCAGGATGCCCTCTGGGAAGCGCTCAGCGATCCCGAATGCATGGCGGCCTACCACTTTGCCTGCGACATCGCCGAAGGCCGCGCGCAGGAGGGTGAGACCATTCGCTTTATCCTACCTGACGGCAATCCGATGCTCAGCCAGGCCGTGTTGAAGGTGGAGCCGAAATCACGGATCGAAACAACCTTCGAACCTCATTTCTTTGGCCCCGGCGCCCCCGCCAGCCGCATGGTCTATCTGATCGAGCCTCAGGGCCCTGCCTGCAAGCTGACCATCGAACACTACGACATCCCCGAAGGTCAGGAAGGCGTGGCCGAAGGCTGGGCGCGTCTGGCGGCCTCTCTCAAGTCCTATCTGGAAACCGGCACCGGCATGAAAGCCGCGATGTGACCGACACATTGAAAGGAGAATGATCATGGAAAGCTTTCCAACCGAACTTGGCATCCTGACCTGCCTGACGCTCATGGCGGCCTCAATGTGGATACCTTACATCATCGGCGTAAACACGGCGCCCGAAGGGTCAATTCCGGCTGACGCGCCGGATGGCTTCATCCGCATTGCAAACCCGACGCTGCAACGCCCTTGGGTGCAGCGCGCATGGCGGGCTCATCTCAACTTACTGGAACAAGGCATTCCCTTTGCCATCCTGGTCTTGCTGGTGGACCGCCTCGACGGGTTCACGGCACTCACCTACTGGACCGCCATCGCATTCTTCTGGCTCCGCGTCGCCCATGCCGTCGGGTACATCACCGCAGGCGCGCGTTTGCCCTTGCGCCCATTGATCTTTCTGGGCGGCTGGATTTGCTGTTTGTTGATGGGATATGCAGTCTTCGCCGCGCGGTTGGCTTAGCCGCCGACGTAGACATCTGATTGGGGCCGGTAAAAGACCTTCTGGTCATGCAGCCGGCCCAGCAGTTCTTCGCCTTTGCGCTGATCTTCCTCGACCACCCTAATGGATTCAATATCCGCCGGATTTTCGTCGCTGAGCGCCCGCCGCATGCGGCACAACTCCCGCCCCCGAGCGCGCAGGGCCTCTTCAATCAAATCAACATCGCTGATGGAAAGTTGGAAGTTGCGATTATAGTTTGGCATGCTCGGGTCCCCTCATCTTGCTGAGACGCGGCGCGTCAAAGCCATATGTCGTATTTAAACGCTATTCTGTCGCAGTCAACGTATATCTATGTATACAGATTGAACTTCACACATCATCTTCCACCTCCGGAAGCCTGATTGCGACAACTGCAGCTGCTATCGCCATGAGCGCAAAGACAAAAAGCGTCGCCTGTGGCCCGAACAGAGCTGCACCCCCGCCAATGACACCAGCAAGCAGCAAGATGGAGCCGATCACCGTATTGCTCACAGCGGCGTATGCTGCGCGTTTGTCTTCCGGGGACATGTCCACCAAATAGGTCGATCTGGCCTGCCGCACACCGTGATAGGCTATCATCAGAATGAAAAGCACAGCGGGCATGGCCAATGCACCCTGCGCCAGACCAAACGCCCAAAGCGCCAAAGCACCAGCCATGGCCGCAGCGCCCAGAAGCCCTGCAAGCATCAGGACCTTGCGACTGGACTGGTCCGACAGTCGGCCCCAGACATAAGAGCTGAGAAACGACGCAAGTGCCGAGGCGAGAACCAAAGCGCCCAGCCCGGTCAAGCTGCCCTCGCCACCCAGCACGACAAGGTAGGGCGGCGCCAACGCCGTGGAGACCAGAAGTCCGCGCACGATGATAAAGCGCCAAAGTGTTGGGTTTTCCTTCAGCACGCTGAAGTCCGCGCCCTGGGCAGTCCCGGTGTCGGACGGTTTTTCCTTCAGTGTTGAGAAGAGCAAGGCCGCACATATCCAAAAACTGGCAGCCAAAAGGATCGCGCCGATGATCACCTCGCGGCTCTGCGCCATTCCAGACATCAGAAGCACCGCAAAGACCAGCACCCCGACCGACGATACCGACCCCGCCAAGCCTGTTACTGATCCCCGCTGCGCCTTTTCAACGGTTTTGCCCAGAATGTCTTTGTAAGAGACAGAGCAGGCCGCCCGAAACAACGCCAAAGCGGCCAGAGCCATACAGATCGCCCATCCGGCAGCGGCGCCTTCCAACGTTATCGCTGCCACGGCGATCATCGCGGCAGAAAGCCCCTGCCCCGCACTGCCGACGACCCACATCCATTTGCGGTGTCTCAGCCGCTCCACAACCGACGCCAGTGGCATCTGTGGCAGCAACGCCCCTGCCTCGCGAATTGGCACCAGCGCGCCCGCGTAGACTGCCGGTGCACCAAGACTGGTCAGCAACCAGGACAACACCAGCTTGGGGTCAATCAGACCATCGGCAATCTTCGTCAACGACAAGGAGCCGATGTGCCGTAACCCGTTGCGGGCAGCCGCAGCATCCGGCGTTTCATCAGCGCCCGAAATCTTTTCAAAAGCAGTTTGTGCGGCGCTGTCAGCCATAGGTCCATCCAATCCGTGCAACGCCACCCAACGCGACAGGCAGCAGCTCCGTTCCAATTTTCCAGTTCCCAAGGCGTGAAGACTTGCAGGATAAATGCCATCTGCTACTCCTTGCAGATGCGCACGGCCTCCCCCGATCCACTGCTGATCCCGCTTCTGTCACTGGGAAACTTTGTGATCGGGGTTGCTGGTTTCTCGATCATCGGCATCCTTGAACCTTTGGGGGCAGAGATGGGCCGCTCGGCCGCCAGTGCCGGGCAATTGATGACGGTCTACGCGCTGTCCTACGCCGTGTTATCGCCACTGATGGTGGCACTCAGCGGTCAGGTTGGGCGTCGGCGCGTGCTGGCGACTTCGATCCTGCTTGTCGGCCTTGCTGCGGTGCTTTCCGCCGTGGCACCGAATTTCGCAACCCTCAATGCCGGGCGGGTACTTGCCGCTGCAGGCGCTGGCATCTTTACTCCGGTCGCGGCAGCCGTTGCCGCCGCGCTTTATCCGGCCGAGCAGCGCGCAAAGGTGCTGGCTGGTGTCTTTTTCGGCCTGACGCTCAGCCAGGTCCTCGGCGTTCCGGTTGGCAGCTGGATCGCCTATACCTTCGGCTGGCGATGGGCCTTCTGGCTGGTCGTGGTCATGGCCCTGCCGCTTTTGTGGATGATCTGGCGCCGGGTGCCGGCAGGGCTCACCTTTCAACCCGTCAGCCTGTCCGATCTCAGACAGGTCATGGCACAAGGGCGCATGATGCTTGCCGTGATGTTCACCGGCAGCTTTCTTGGATCGATCTACGTGCTTTATACCTTCATCGCCCCGTTACTAAGCGAGACTATGGGCTACGGCAGGGATGGCATCGCGTTCATTTTGCTGATGTTCGGCTTTGGCGCTGTGGGTGGCAATGTCTTTGGCGGCTTTCTGGCCGACCGTTTTGGCTGGCTCTATACGCTGGCGTTTCTTTGCATCACACAGATCGTGATCCAACCGCTCTATTCATTCCTGCCCCTGAGCGACATGACCCTGGCCGCAATGTCCTTCCTGTGGGCGTTTTTCGGGTGGGGCTTCATGGCCGGACAACAAATGCGGCTTGTGAACCTCGCCGGACCGCAGGCACCCGTGGTGCTGGCGCTGAATGCGGCAGCCATCTACATCGGCGCGGCAGTCGGGTCAGCTCTTGGCGGTCTGGTGATCGCGACCTTTGGGATCAACAGCATCGGCTGGGCCGCAGGTTGTGCCTCCCTCTTCGCCTTTCTGCACCTGTTGCTGTCTGCACGCTTTGCCCCGCGGTCTGCCAGCAGCCCTTGACGCAAGCGGCGCGCAGGTTCACAAGGCCCTCACATAACCCGCAACCGGGCGTCTCGTGGGCGCCAAACTGACGAGGAGCGCCGACATGGCCCCCAAAGATAGCAATATCTCCCTTACCCTTCCCGACGGCAGCGCAAGACAATACCCGGCAGGCATTACCGCCGGTGAAGTGGCCGCTGACATCTCCAAATCCCTCGGCAAGAAAGCCATCAGCGCAACCGTTGACGGCCAGCACTATGACTTGGCGTGGCCCATTGCAGCGGATGCCAACCTCGCGATCCACACCATGGCCGACGAAGAACAGGCCAATGAGCTTGTCCGCCATGACCTTGCGCACATCATGGCCCGCGCGGTGCAGGAAATCTGGCCCGACACCAAGGTCACCATCGGCCCGGTGATCAAGGACGGCTGGTACTACGACTTCGACCGCGCTGAGCCGTTCACCCCCGAAGACCTCGGCGCGATCGAGAAAAAGATGAAGGAAATCATCAACCTGCGCGATCCCGTCCGCACCGAGGTCTGGGACCGCGCCCGCGCGATCAAGCACTACGAGGACAACGGCGAGCCCTACAAAGTCGAACTGATCGAAGCCATCCCCGGCGAAGATCCTCTGCGCATTTACTGGTTCGGGGACTGGCAGGACCTCTGCCGCGGCCCGCACCTGCAACACACCGGCCAAGTGCCGGGCGACGCCTTCAA
>CAYUSM010000059.1:0-14844 GCA_964447345.1 uncultured Sulfitobacter sp.
TGCCATCCCCCGCATTTTCAACGGATGCAGGAATCATCGGAGCAGCCGAGCAGGTGCGCTTTTCCAAACTCAAACTGACAGGCTTTAAAAGCTTCGTGGATCCGACCGACCTGATCATCGCTGATGGTCTGACCGGTGTCGTGGGGCCCAATGGCTGCGGCAAGTCGAACCTGCTGGAAGCGCTGCGTTGGGTCATGGGCGAGAACCGTCCGACGGCCATGCGGGGCGGCGGCATGGAAGATGTGATCTTTGCCGGAGCGGCAACGCGTCCGGCACGCAACTTTGCCGAGGTCGCCCTGCACATCGACAACTCGGACCGGTTGGCCCCTGCGGGCTTCAACGATGCAGATCAGCTGGAAATCGTGCGGCGCATCACGCGCGATGTGGGCAGCGCTTACAAAGCGGGCGGCAAGGATGTCCGGGCGCGGGACGTGCAGATGCTCTTTGCCGATGCTTCGACCGGTGCGCATAGCCCCGCATTGGTGCGGCAGGGGCAGATTGCGGAACTGATCAACGCCAAACCCAAGAACCGGCGGCGTATCCTTGAGGAAGCAGCGGGGATTTCAGGGCTTTACCAGCGGCGCCATGAGGCTGAGCTGAAGCTGAACGCGGCAGAGGCCAACCTGGCGCGGGTTGATGACGTGATCGAGCAACTGGCGGCGCAACTGGCACAATTGGCCCGGCAAGCCCGGCAGGCGGCGCGCTACCGCGAGATCGGGGATCAACTGCGGCGCAGCGAAGGGATGCTGCTTTACCGGCGCTGGCGCGAGGCAGACGATGCCCGCGCCGCTGCGGACGAAGAGCTGCGCGCACGCGTAACGGCTGCAGCACAGGCGCAAGGCATTGTGCAACAGGCCGCGAAGGCGCGACAGTCGGCCGAAGAGGCCGTGCCGCCCCTGCGGGAGGAAGAGGCCATTGCCGCAGCAGTGCTGCAACGATTGACCGTGCAGCGCGATACGCTCTCCGATCAAGAGGCGCGCGCGCAACAGACGATTGAAACCCTGACCAACCGCATCGCGCAGTTGAGCCGCGACATTGAGCGGGAAAGTGGGTTGAACCGCGATGCCGGTGAGACCATTGAGCGGCTTGAATGGGAAGCCACGGAGCTTGCCAAAGCCGGTGAGGGACATACCGAAGCCCTGGAAGCGGCGGCTGAAGCTGCGCGGGATGCGGCAACAGTGCTGCAGGCGCGTGAGGCTGATTTGTCCCAGCAGACCGAAGATGTGGCACGGCTTGCCGCCCGACATGGTTCTGCTGAGCGGTTGTTGGAGGACAGTCGGAAGACGCAGACCAAATCTGAAACCGAAGCCGAAAAGGCGCGGCAGGCAGTTGAACAGAGCCGTGCGGCGCTGGAACAGGCAGCCCATGGTTTTGAAACCGCCAAGGAGGCAGAGGCCGTGGCGGTGCGTATTGCGGCACAGGCAGAAGAGACGCTGATCCAGGCGGACGAAGCACGGGCCGAGACTCAAGCGCGCGAAGCGGATGCGCGCGCCGAACGCTCAGAGGCTGAAGGCGAGATGAACGCTCTGCGTGCAGAGGTTGGCGCTTTGGCCAAACTGGTTGAGCGCGACACCGCCGAAGGCGGACAAATTCTTGACCGTCTGCAGGTCGAACACGGCTTTGAGAAAGCGCTTGGTGCCGCCCTTGCCGACGATCTGCGCGCTCCGCAGGTTGAGGCGGATGGGCCCTCAGGCTGGGCAGTTTTGCCCTCTTACGAAAGCGAGCAGCTCTTGCCGGCAGGTGTCACACCGCTGACGCAGCATGTCTCAGTACCGGATGTTCTGGTGCGGCGCATGGGGCAGATCGGTCTGGTCGACCCCGATGAAGGCGCCGCATTGCAGTCGGCACTCTTGCCCGGTCAGCGGTTGGTGTCCCTGGAAGGGGACCTGTGGCGTTGGGATGGTTTCCGCGCCTGGGCAGAGGATGCCCCTTCGGCTGCGGCTCTGCGGTTGCAGCAACTCAACCGGCTGGAAGTGCTGAAACAGGCGTTGGAACAGGCAGGCCAAAGGGCAGAAGGTGCGCGGGATGCGCATGAAAGTCTGACCCGCCGCTTGGCCGAAGAAACAGAACTCGACAAACGTGCGCGAGAGGCGCGGCGCGAAGCGGACCGCGCTGTCGCTGATGCGGGCCGCGCGTTAAGCCGGGTGGAAGCCGACCGAAATTTGGCGGAAGGCCGCCTGGAAAGCCTCGGTTTGGCTGTGAAACGGCATGAAGACGAGGCGATGGCGGCGCGTAGTCGCGTGCTGGAAGCAGAGCGTGCATTGGCCGAGCTTGGTGATCTCGACGAGGCCCGGGCCAGTATCGAGGACCTGCGCATGACGGTCGAAGCCGCGCGGATCACCATGATGTCGCGGCGTTCGGCGCATGATGAATTGCGCCGGGAAGGCGAAGCGCGGACCAAGCGGGCGCAGGAAGTGACCAAAGAGGTCAGCGGTTGGCGTCACCGGCTTGAAACTGCGGAAAAGCGCAGTGCGGAGTTGGTGGAGCGCAAAGAAGCGTCAGAAGCAGAGCTGAGCGAAGCCAGCGCGGCACCTGCTGAGATTGCTGCGCAGCGCACAGAACTTGGGTCCGAAATCGCCCGGGCAGAGTCGCGTAAAGCGGCAGCCTCGGATGCGCTATCGGTTGCCGAGAACGCCTTGCGGGAGGCGACGCTGGCAGAACGCGAGGCGGAGCGTGATGCCTCCGAAGCGAGGGAGGCACGGGCCCGTTCGGAGGCGCGGGCGGAGGCGGCAAAAGAAACGGTTGCTGCCGCAGCCGAGCGGATTGCCGAAGACAGTCAATTGACGCCAAACCAGTTGCTGACGTCGCTGGATGTCAATCCAGATCAGATGCCGGGCGCTGACACGCTTGAGGCCGATGTGAACCGGCTCAAGCGCCAGCGCGATGCTTTGGGCGCGGTAAACCTGCGCGCGGAAGAAGACGCGAAAGAGGTTCAGCAAGAGCATGACACGCTTACCGGCGAGAAAGCCGACCTGGAAGAGGCGATCAAGACGCTGCGCAGTGGCATTGCGAGCCTCAACCGAGAAGGCCGGGAACGGCTGCTGACCGCCTTTGAGCAGGTGAACTCCAATTTCTCCATGCTGTTCCGCCATCTTTTTGGCGGCGGCGAGGCGAACCTTGTCATGGTCGAATCCGATGATCCCCTGGAAGCTGGGCTTGAGATCATGTGCCAGCCGCCGGGCAAGAAGCTGAGCACGCTCAGCCTGCTGTCCGGGGGCGAGCAGACGCTGACGGCAATGGCACTGATCTTTGCGGTGTTCCTGGCCAATCCGGCACCGATCTGTGTGCTGGACGAGGTGGATGCCCCGTTGGACGATGCAAACGTGACCCGCTTCTGCGATTTGCTGGACGAAATGTGCCGCCAGACGGATACGCGGTTTCTGATCATCACGCACCATGCGGTGACGATGGCACGTATGGACAGGTTGTTTGGCGTGACCATGGCCGAGCAGGGGGTAAGCCAGCTGGTGTCCGTCGATCTTAAGCGCGCCGAAACACTTGTCGCGTAAACGTTTGTGGTGAGGTCGCCGGTGTTGGCCTAGGCTCAGGCCATGCGCCTTCTACCGGTCTTTCTCCTTTCCGCCTTACCCGCCGCCGCTGCGGACTTTTCCTTGTTGGATGGTGACCGGGTGCTGTCTCGCGACGAAGTGGTCGCGATGACCAAACGAGACGTTGTTGAGTTCTATGAAGGTGGGCAGTCGCGATACTCCGAAGGTGGAAGCTACAGCTACACCTACCAAGGCGGTGGCACGGCATTTGGCACCTTCGAGATCAGTCCGGACGGGGTGATCTGTATTCTGTTCCAAAATGGCCGGGATCGCTGCGACCAATTCGTACGCAGTCACGGCCGGTTGGTGATGATCACACAGTCGGGGGATCGGTTTCCGATCCGGCCTTGAGGTGCTGGATTGGTTAACAGGTCCTTGAGGTATCGGCCATAGGGTCCCTCCTGCCGCAACACTTTGCGGTGTCAGGAGGTGATGTATTTGAATGACAATAATTTTCGTAAATGGATGGTCGTGATCGCAACGGCAACGCTGTTGATCGCGATCATCCGGCTCTTTATCGAAACGTGATGTTTTGAAAAGAGTGACCCCGCAGAGATAGCAGCTCTGCGGGGTCAGTTTTTTCGGTGATGTTTGTCGAATGAAAACAATTTTCGCCTATGAAAGATAATACAGATTTGGTGCCAAGGCAAACCCGGACCGTCCGCTATGGTTAACCAAACCTTACGACGAGGTGGAGTGCTCGACTGGTCCCCCGGCTTTTTCCCAGCCGCTGAAGCCTTCCTTCAGATGTGCAGCATCAAAACCCATGTCCTGCAACGTCGCGACAGAGATGGCAGAGCGCCAACCGGAAGCGCAGTGGAACACGAACTTCTTGTTCTGTGCAAAGACGTCTTTGAAGTACGGGCTGTCGGGGTCCACCCAGAACTCCAGCATGCCGCGCGGACAATGGAAGCTGCCGGGGATGTAGCCTGAACGGTCCCGTTCGCGTGGGTCGCGTAAATCGACGATCTGCACGTCAGGGTCATCCACCATTGCGATACCGTCAGCCGTTTCGATCTCTTCAATCCGGGCGCGGGCGTCCGCGACCATCTGGGCGGCTGTCTTTTTCAGGGCCATAGGTATTCCTTTTGCCTTTTAGAGTTTCGAAAGCAGCGCGGCCGTCGGCCAACCATCGACCGGCAAACCCAGCCGGGTCTGTTCCGCTCGGACCGCGGCGCGGGTTCCGGCTCCGAGAATGCCGTCGATCTTTCCGACGTCATGGCCCCGCGCCTGCAACTTGCTCTGCAGCGACTTCATCGCATTGCCGTCAAGGCCAGGTTCGGGCGTGCCCGCGTCAAATACCTTGGCCCCCTGCAAACGGTTGGCGAAATAGGCGGCGGTCATCACGTAGGTGAAGCTTTGGTTCCAGTCAAAGTACACCCGGAAGTTCGGATAGGCGAGGAACGCCGGGCCTTTGCGCCCCTGCGGCAGCAGGACGGATGCGCCAAGCCCTTCAACCAGCGGTGCGTTCCGGGAGGTGACGCCAAGCGCTATCCATTCAGAGACAGGCTTAGTGGTAGAAAGGCCGGTCAGCGACCAGTCAAAGTCACTTGGTAGGGTGACCTCTTCCAGCCATGGCTCACCTGCGCGCCAGCCGAGGTCCTGGAGCATCTTCCCGCCAGACATCAATGCGTCCGGCGCGGAGGTTTTGAGTGAGACCTTGCCGTCACCGTCACCATCAACACCGTTTTCAAGGATGTCCCGGGGCAGCATCTGGACCATGCCAATTTCACCGGCCCAGGCCCCTGTCGTGTTCCGTGGGTCAAATTCGCCCTTGGCATAAAGTTCAAGTGCTGCCAGTACCTGTGGGCGGAACAGCTCTGGTCGGCGGCAATCGTGGGCGAGGGTGACAAGAGCGTTTGCCGTGTTGAAATCGCCCTGGAAGGTCCCGTAGTCCGTCTCAAACGCCCAGAAGGCGAGCAGCACACCCCGGTCGACGCCATATTCTTTCTCAATACGGTCGAATACGGCATCGTAACGTTCGCCGTTAGCGCGGCCGCGGGTTATACGGTCGTTTGAAATCAGGCGGCGGGCAAAGTCGACAAAGGGAAGTTGGAAGACACCTTGTTTGCGGTCAGCGCGCAGAACGGCCTGATCCTGCCGGACACCAGCAAAAAATCCATCTGCCACTTCCGGTGAAATCCCACTGCCAACCGCCTCGGTTTTCAGACCTTCGATGAAGTCAATGAAATTTCCGCCACAGTTTGCGGTCGCGTTCTGTCCAATGGTGAGGGCAAAGATGGCTGAGAGGAAAAGCTTCTGCATAAAGGTCCTTCAAAGTGTCAGGATGCCAAGGGCAAACGATGTAACAAGCATAATGCGCCAGGCGCTCCAAAGCCGTTCAATCGCTGCATCTATCTCTGGTGCGCCAATATCACGAGCACCGCTTGCGTTGACCCAGGCAAATTCCTGCATCTGGCCATCATAGGCGCGCGGTCCGGCAAGGGCCACATCGATTGCGCGGGCCATCGCAGCCTCGGGCCAGCCAGCGTTGGGCGAGCGGTGCAGGCGGGCGTCAGAGCGGATGTCTTGCCATTGAGCGGCAACGCCTGAGGGCACAGCGATCATCAGGGCTGTCAAACGCGCCGGGATGAAGTTGAGCAGGTCGTCCAGACGAGCCGCGGCCCAGCCGAAGTCGGCGTAAGTCTCATTGCGGTAGCCGATCATACTGTCGGCCGTGTTGATGAACTTGTAGATCAAAAGCCCCGGCAAGCCACCGAGGAGAAACCAGAATGCTGGTGCGATCACGCCGTCAGACAGGTTTTCCGCTCCGCTTTCGATGGCGGAGCGGGCGACGGCAGATGGGCCCATCGCTGCAGTGTCTCGACTGACGATCATTGCGACTGCGCGGCGGGCTTGCGGCAGTGACATGCGCAATCCATCCGCTACGGCCCGCACGTGTTGCACAAGCGAGCGTTGGGCCAACAGAACTGCGACCACGAAAACTTCGACGACCGGGCCGAATAGGCTGATGATCTGGCCGATGAGCGCACCGCTTGCCACCAGACCGACGGCAACCATCGCCCCACGACCCTTTCGCATTGGGCCAGAATTGAAGCGCGCGTCGCACCAGCCAATCAGCTTGCCCATCAAAATGGCGGGGTGTGGCAAACGGCGCCAAAGCCAGTCCGGCTCACCAAATGCCGCATCAAGCAAGAGTGCCGCGCAAAGAACCAGTGCGGTATTCATTCGACGGCTTTGCGCAGACGATCCCATTGGTCATCGGCTGGCAAACCCAGCCGCAACCATTGAGCATTATAGGGGAAGACGCGGCTCCATAGATGGTGTTCTGCGAGCCGTACTTGCCAATCTAGTGCGTATTGAACTTCGTAGAGCCTGAAGAGGGTTGTGCCGCCAACGGCGCGCGCGCCAGCATTTGTTATCAAATCATCCAGGCGTTGCGCATCTGCCGCCAATCGTGATCGGGTCTGTGCCGCCCAGGCTGTATCTCGCAGCGCAATCTGTCCTATGTGCAGGGCCGGGCCTGCGACTGGCCAAGGGCCCAACATGTCTTTGATCCGCGCCAGAAGCCTGGGATCACCAATCACAAACCCCAGGCGCAGACCGGCCAAACCCCAGAACTTGCCAAAACTTTTGAGCACGAGCGTCCCCGGCTGCGACGTCTCGGTCACATGCGATGCCGAGGGCGCAACATCGCAAAAGCTTTCATCAATGACGCGGAGTTGGCCAATCATGTCCGACACGTTCCACAATCGGCCATCAGGATTGTTAGGGTGGACATGGACGCTGGCCGTGCATGCGGCGGGGTCCTGGTCAATCTGCCACCCGGCCTGGCGAAAGCTTGCCGCGTGTTCGTTATAAGTAGGTGCGGGAATGAGAACGCGGCCCGGCTCCGCCAGAAGTGGGATATGCGCAATGGCAGAGGACGCACCCGGTACAGCGAGCACCGCTGCGCCATTCGGCACGCCCCAAAAATCGCGGGCCGCTGTTTCCAATGCGCTGACGGCAGCCTGATCTGGCAGAGCGCGCCAAGCCGCTTCCGGGATGTCGGGCAAGGGGTAGGGGGTCGGGTTGATACCGGTCGACAGGTCAATCCATGTCTCGCGCGTGCCGCCGAACCGCGAAATCGCAGCGTCCAGATTGCCGCCGTGGTCCCGCCCTTGAGTGATCTGCACGATTTCCGCTCCCATTTTGCGTTCGGCGGATGGATGCCTGATGCAGTGATGGGACAAAGCGGAAAAGCGCCGCTTTTTCAAGAGAGCGGAAGGTTCTTAACTAAATTGAGCATTGATTAACATTTTGTTAGTACTTACGCCGGAGCACGGATGTATGTTTGCTGCCACATCCGTCGACGCTGCCAAGGAGACCATACGCATGAAGGTGCTGATCGTCGAAAGCCGATCTGAACTTGGCACGCTGTGGCAGCGACATCTTGAGCGTCAGGGCATGGAGGTTGCCAGCGTCGGCACGCAAGAAGGTGCGATTGCTTATCTGACCGATAACAAGGTCGATATCATCATCCTTGATCTGGTGCTGGAAGAAGGTGCGGCACTGGCGGTTTCAGACTATGCGCAGTTTCGTCAGCCTGAGGCACGGGTGATATTCGTCACGAACACGTCCTTCTTCTCGGACGGATCGATCTTTGCGCATTCGGCAAATGCACGCGCTTTCCTGCCGTCCAGTACACCGCCAGAGGATCTGGCGGCGATGGTTGAGCATTACGGCACGGTTACGAACTAAGTTCAGGCACGTCCATGTGGCGCGGCATAGTCCAGCACTGGGTTGATCGGGATGATCCGGTGTGGATTGATGCTTTCGTGACTGTAGTGGTAGTGGCGCACAATGTGATCAAGGTTGACCGTGTCCGCGACACCTGGCCATTGATAAAGCTCCCGCGTGTACGCCCATAGATTGGGGTAGTCGATGATCCGGCGGCGGTTGCACTTGAAGTGCAGGTGATAAACCGGATCAAACCGGATCAGTGTTGGGAAAAGTCGCCAGTCGGCCTCTGAGATCTTGTCGCCCATCAGATAGCGGGACTTGCTCAGGCGTTCTTCGAGCCAATCGAGCGTGTCAAAAAGCGCGCTGACCGCCTCGTCGTAGGCCTCCTGCGACGTGGCAAAGCCTGAGCGGTAGACGCCGTTGTTGAAAGTGTCATAGATGCGGTCGTTCACGGGTTCGATGGCGTCGCGCAGTTCTTCTGGCCAATAGTCTGTGGTGTTGCCGGTGATGCCGTTGAACGCTGCGTTGAACATGCGGATGATCTCAGAGCTTTCGTTGGAAACGATGGTCTCTTGTTGCTTGTCCCACAGGATCGGCACAGTCACGCGGCCCGAAAATCTGGAATCCGCCTTGGTGTAAATGTCGCGGGCGAAGGGGAAGCCGTAGAGGGTATCGCCGGTGGCACCCGCGTAGTCATCCGCAAAGCTCCACCCATCGCCCAGCATATCAGGGTGTACCACCGAGACGCCGATGTGGTCGGTAAGGTCCTTGAGTTGGCGAAAGATCAGCGTGCGGTGGGCCCAGGGGCAGGCATAGCTGACATAAAGATGGTAGCGGCCACTTTCTGCCTTGAAGCCACCATCGCCGGATGGCCCCGCCGATCCGTCCGAAGTCACCCAATTGCGGAATTTGGCTGCTGAGCGTTCAAATTTCCCGCCAGATGACTTGGTGTCATACCATTGGTCATGCCATTCGCCGTCCACCAAAAGGCCCATGTTCTACTCCTATGCGTCGTTAGGGGGAGTGTAGTGTTCTTGTCATAAACTGCCCATATCTGAAGGCTGCGCAGCCGCCCTGCACAGATGCACAAACGGGCGCGCTTCGAAATTTGCTTGATTTTGTCCACAGTTACATCTGTTATGGAGCACTGGGGGAGATGTTCATGGAATCGGTACTGTCAAAAGAAGTACAGGCGGGACTTGATGCCGCGCGGATGCAGAGCCTGCGCAAAGCCTCTCGGCTGCGGCTTGACGTGGACGGACAGATCTATCCGGTTTTGCGTATGGGCAAGAACGGCTTTTCGGTTGCTGCAGAAGACGCGCCGCATCTGCGAGGGCTGGTTGATCTCTACGATGGCGCGCGCCATCTGTTTCAGTGCCTCATCGTTGCAAGTGAAGAAGAGACGGGCGAGATGCACTATGAATTCAAGCGCGCCACGGCGGTTGCGTCCGGTGCCGCGCTGGACTTTGAGAAAGGTCAGAACGCGCCTGTTGGTTTGATCACCGACGCGCGCTGAAGCCTCACGAGCTTCCCAAGCCGACCACAAGGCTGATTGCTGCCCCTGCATTTGCCGCCTGATACTGTGCGCGCGGCGGATGAACTTCCGGGTCTACGCGCCGCTCCAGCCACTTGGCCCCTTGCAGACTCTTTAGCGATTGGGACAGGGCCCGGTCGGTGATTGCTGGAAGGTCGCTCTTGATCTGGGAAAAGAACTTGGGCTGCCTGCTGACAGCGAGGACAGGGAGTGTCCAGGCGCGCCGCAGCAGTGTGTTCGCTGCGGTCTGAGGACTCGCGGTCTCGATCTGATCAGCCATCACTGCTGCGTCCTTACCGGTACTGGTCAGTCTATACTCAGGGCGCAGGGGGTGGCCGTGCCCCGGATTGCGTTCCAAAAGCCCCAAATCGATCAGGTGATTGAGGCTTTGACCAAAGGCAGTACGGCTGGCTTTCGTTACCGACAGCAATGCGGCCTGCCGTCCGGGCACGCCACGGTGCAGCGCCGCCAGAATCGGCAAAGACCAGGCGCGTGCGGAAATCTTGACAACGAGATTTATGTCCATAAAGTATAGTATATATATTTTGAAAACATAGGAAAGACCCATGCCCGTCGTTGACTTAGATGATCAGATCACCCTCGCACTCTCCGTCAAGGACAGGCATGCAAGTGCAAAGTGGTACGAGGAAATGCTGGGCTTTGACCTGCGCTATCACATTGATGAGGCGGGTTGGAGCGAGATGAACACCAAGACCAGCGGCGTTGTTTTGGGACTTGGTGAACAGGCAGAACCGCAACCGGGTAACGCAGTGCCGGTCTTCGGCGTGGCCGATATCCATACGGCGCGCGCGGCAATGGAGAAGGCAGGGGTCAGTTTCGATGGCGAGACCCAGACGATGGAAGGCATGGTAAGCCTTGCGACCTTCTATGACCCCGATGGCAACGCATTGATGTTGGCGCAGGATCTGTCTGAAGGCTGATTTTCATCAGTCCAACTGATCGTAGTGTCTCAGAAACGCCCTTCGTAGTACGTCGTATTCTCGTTGAGGGATGCCGTCCATTGCGGCATCCCTGTCTGACAGCGCATCATCATATGCGGCGGGCGCGTTGAAGAGCGCGCCCGGTTCGGTGAATTGGCTATCGCTCAGATCATAACGCTGGTCATTGATACGATTGTAGTAATGCCAGACATCCGGTAGCCAAGTGCGCAGCACGTCACCGCCGAACAGGTCGTGAATGACCGCGGCCGTGACATTGCACTGGCCCAAAGCCGGGTTGTCAGGTTTCCATTGCACTGCTGTCTCCAGCGACCAGGCCTGCCGAAGCGCCGCGCGGACGCGCTGCTCGTCAAAAGTCACTGCAAGTCTTTGAAAGCATCGGCGAGACGGTTGCAGGCTTCCTCGACCCGCGCGCGCGGTGTTGCGATGTTGAACCGCAGAAAGCTGTCGCCGCCCTTGCCAAAAGTGGGGCCGTGGTTCACGGCAATGCAGGCGTCCTGTTCGACGCGTTTTGTAAACTCTTCTCGCGCCATGCCGGTGCCTGCGAAATCGACCCAAGCAAGGTAGGTGGCTTCGAGGTTCATTGATTTGAGACCGGGAATGGCATTGACACCCGCATCAAAAAGTTTGCGGTTGCCATCAAGATACGCGCAAAGGTCATCCACCCATGCGGCCCCTTCAGGGGAGTAGGCGGCGGTGGCCATGAAGAGACCAAAGGAGTTTGGCGACAGCCCCAGCGCCATCATCCGCGCACCGAACTTGGCGCGCAAATCGGGATCAGGAATGATGACATTGCCCGAGTGGCTGCCCGCGATGTTGAAGGTCTTTGTGGTGGCGGTCATCATGATCAGCCGGTCTTCGACCCCGTCTATGTGCGCCATCGGAATGTGGTTGTGACCGGGCATCACCAGATCATGGTGAATTTCGTCGGAGACCAGGATCAGGTCATGGCGCTTGGCGAAATCGGCAACACCCTGCAGTTCGTCGCGCGTCCACACGCGGCCACCAGGGTTATGAGGAGAACAAAGGATCACCATCTTTTCGGCGCCGGTCATCTGCGCATCCCATGTGTCGAAATCCATCCGGTAGACACCGTCGTCATTGGGCATCTCGCATTCCACCACCTTGCGGCCGGCCGCATTAATCACCTTGGCGAATGCGTGATAGACGGGCGTGAAGAGCACGATCCCGTCACCCGGATCGGTATAGGTATCAACGCATAGCGCCGTGCCATTCACCAGCCCGTGGGTGGTGAAGATCGAGTCGGCCTCGACCTTCCAGCCGTGGCGGTTTTCCATCCACCATTGGATCGCGGCAAGGTATTTGCTGTCATCACCGAAGTAGCCGTAAACACCGTGGTCGAGCATGCCGCGCAGCGCATCCTGAACCACCTGCGGCGGGCGGAAATCCATGTCAGCGACCCACATTGCAATGCCAGTGTCGCGCGGCACACCATAAAGGTCTTCCATCTTGTCCCACTTGGCACAATGCGTGTCGCGGCGGTCGATGATTTCGTCAAAACTCATGGGGTGCGCTCCTTTGGTGATAGGGCGCAAGCTAGCGGGATCAGCAGCGCCCGCAACCCCTTGCTTGCAAGGGCCCGGGGCATCGCCTACATCGTGCGCATGAAACGCAACATCCTTTTGCACCCCGATCCGCGGCTCAAGAAAACCGCCAAGCCTGTCGCTGATGTGACGGATGAATTGCGCGGTCTGGCCGATGACATGCTCAAGACCATGTATGAGGCGCCGGGCATCGGGCTGGCCGCACCGCAGGTTGGTGTGCTGGATCGGTTGATCGTGCTGGACTGCGTGAAGGAAGAAGGCGAAAAGCCGCGCCCGTTGGTGATGTTCAACCCGGTGGTGACAGCGTCTTCGGACGAGCAGAACACTTATGAGGAAGGCTGCCTGTCACTGCCCGATCTTTATGCAGAAGTCACCCGTCCGAAGGTGGTGGATGTCGAATGGATGGATGCCGATGGCAAGGCGCAGGCCGAGACCTTTGACGGGCTCTGGGCGACCTGCGTGCAGCACGAGATCGACCATCTGGATGGCAAGCTCTTCATCGACTACCTCAAGCCTTTGAAGCGTCAATTGATGACGCGCAAGATGGTGAAGCTGAAGCGCGAACTGGCCCGCGGATGAGCGTCCTGCCGATCCTGAAGTGGCCTGACCCGCGTCTGGCAGAGGTCTGTGTGCCGGTGGCGGAAATCACGACCGAGATCGAAACGCTGGCCTCAGATATGCTGGAGACAATGTATGCAGCACCCGGGCGGGGACTTGCCGCGCCTCAGGTGGGCGTGATGCGTCGGGTGTTTGTGATGGATGTCGGCTGGAAAGAAGAAAAGTCTGATCCCATCGTCTGTATCAATCCCATGTTGCAGGAAGTGAGCGAAGACCGGGCCACCCAGAGTGAAGGGTGTCTGAGCATTCCGGGCGTATCGGCAGAGATCAGCCGTCCTGCGCGGGTGCAGATGGTCTGGACGGGGCTGAATGGCGAACGCTACGTGCAGAGCTTTGATGGTTTCGCAGCGGCATGTGTGCAGCATGAGTTGGATCATTTGGACGGGGTTGTGACCTTTGATCATCTGGATGCGGATGTGCGTGCAACCCTGATGGCGGAGTATGAGGCGCAATGAGCGTCCGCCCCATCCTTCGATGGCCGGACAAACGGCTGCGAACGGCAGCCGCGCCAGTGACCGAGATCACCGATGAGGTGCGCACAATCTGGGAAGACATGATCGAGACAATGGACGCCATGCCCGGTGTGGGGCTGGCAGCGCCCCAGATCGGGGTGATGCTGCAGCTGGCGGTCGTTGATGCCTCATCTGATCGGAACAAGCGATACCGGATGGCCAACCCCACGATCCTTGAAAGCTCCGCCAAACCCAATGTGCATGAGGAGGCGAGCCCCTGTTTGCCGGGCGTGTCGGCCAAGATCACGCGGCCCCGTGCGGTCTCCGTCCGGTATCTGAACGAAGACGGCGTAATCGTGCGCGGCGAATTCGTGGGGCTGGAAGCAACAAGCGTGCAACATCAGATCGACCATCTGGCGGGGCGGATGTATTTCGACAACCTCAGCAAGATGAAGCGCGATATGCTGCTGCGCCGGGCCAAGAAGCTGAGCGGATAGGGGTGGCGATGCGGATCATCTTCATGGGCACACCCGAATTCTCAGTCCCCGTCCTCGATGCGCTGGTTGAGGCAGGTCATGAGATTGCTGCGGTCTACACCCAACCCCCGCGCCCCGCAGGACGGGGCAAGAAGGACCGGCCCAGCCCGGTACAGGCACGTGCGGAGGCATTGGGGTTGCAGGTGCGGCACCCGGTCTCGCTGCGAGATGACAAGGCGCAGGCTGAATTTTCTGCCCTAAAGGCAGATGTGGCGGTTGTCGTGGCCTATGGGTTGATCCTGCCACAGGCGGTGCTGGAAGCGCCTGCGCGGGGCTGTCTGAACATTCACGCCAGCCTGTTACCTCGCTGGCGTGGGGCTGCGCCCATTCATCGTGCGATCATGGCAGGGGACGAAAAAACCGGGGTCTGTATCATGCAGATGGAGGCGGGGCTTGACACCGGGCCGGTGCTGCTGCGCCGCGAAACCAGGATCGGAGGGACCGAGACCACGGCGGAATTGCACGACCGTTTGAGTGTGATGGGGGCCGAGGCCATCGTTGAGGCCCTGTCCCGACTGGATGACCTGAAGCCGGAGTCACAACCGGACGAAGGCGTGACCTATGCCGAAAAGATCGACAAGGCGGAGGCCCGGATTGACTGGACGACTTCCGCCGAAAACGTGGACCGGCTGATCCGTGGGCTGTCCCCCTTTCCCGGTGCCTGGTTTTCATTGGATGGGACACGTATCAAGGTCCTGGGCTCATCCCTTGGCGAAGGCGCGGGGCGACCGGGCGAGGTGCTGGATGCCGGTCTTCGCGTGGCCTGCGGCACCGGTGCGGTACAACTGACCCGCTTGCAACGGGCGGGTAAGGCGGCGCAGGATGTCGATGTGTTCCAAAGCGGTGCGCGCATCGCGCCCGGCACGGTTTTGAACGGAGACTGACGCGATGTTCCTGACCCTATTCGGCACGGTCGTGATCGCGGGGATCGTGGGCTATCTTTCGGAAA
>CAYUSM010000060.1:0-14779 GCA_964447345.1 uncultured Sulfitobacter sp.
CACCACCGCAGGGATCTATTTGTCAACGGATGCGGTCATTACGGTTGACGATATCCAGGTCGCAACGGAACTGTCGGAAACCAGCAACGCCGCAGGCGCAGTGGATTCCGAGAGTGTACTGATTGACATTCCAAACCTGGCTTCCGGGAGCTATTATGTCGGAGTCATTGCTGACGTCTCCAGCGATGAACAAGGGGAGAGCAGCGAGAGCAACAATGCCAGCGAGCCGCCCGTGCGGATCACCATAGACGGTGTATCGGACGACTACGGCGAGTCTTCCGCTAGTGCGGGATCGGTCACTGTCGGCGGTGCTGTAACTGGTGAGATCGACTTCAGCGGCGACAGGGATTGGTTCGCGGTGCAGCTCCAGGCGGGCATAGAGTACATTGTCAGCCTCGATGGCTCGAGCGTCGGAGCAGGAACGCTTTCTGACCCTTTCTTCCGCGGTATCTACAACGGCAAAGGCGAATTGCTCAGCAACACGACCGACGACGACGGCGGCGGGAGCATGAACAGCCAACTGAGTTTCACGCCTACGGCATCGCAGACCTTTTTCCTTTCTGCTGGGGCGTATGCCTCGAATCAGGGGACCTACACCTTGTCGGTAACCGCGTCACCGAACATTACGGGGACGGCCGGAAAAGATACTCTTAACGGAGACGAAAGAGACAATGTGCTCCTTGGACTGGGTGGGCAGGATTTCCTTAATGGCTACGAGGGAGACGATACGCTTGATGTCGGCGCTGGCGACGGCTCCTTTCAGTACGCACGCGGGTATTCCGGCAATGACACCTATATATACGCCAAGGAGCAGGGCCTGCTCTTCATCGACCCACGGTTTGAGGGGGCAAGCGACGGGACCGCTGACACAGTAGTGTTCACGGACCTGAATTACGATGACATCACTTTCGGCTTCTTTGATTACAGCGGTGCCATTGGCAATTCGGTGCGGCTTCGGTGGAATGACGGAGTTGATTCCGGCGAACTGCGCATCGGTCAGGAAGGGCAGTACATCGAGCAATTCATCTTTGCCGACCAAACCGCGCTCACTTGGCAAGAACTGATGAATGCAGAGATCTCCGGCACATCCGGTTCGGACGTTCTTCAAGGGGATGCGCGCGACAACATAATGAACGGATTGGGCGGCCAGGACTTCCTTTACGGCTATGAGGGCGATGACACGCTCAACGTCGGCGCTGGCAACGGCTCCTTTCAGTACGCGCGCGGGTATTCCGGAAATGACACCTATATATACGCCAAGGAGCAAGGCTTGCTCTTCATCGACCCACGGTTTGAGGGTGCCAATGATGGCGTGGCAGACAGAGTTGTGTTCACGGACCTGAACTACGACGATTTGACCTTTGGCTTCTTCGACTACGGCGGAGCCATCGGGAACTCGGTTCGGCTGCAGTGGAACGATGGCTCGAGTTCCGGGGAACTACGTATCGGACAGGAAGGGCAATTCATCGAAGCTTTCGAGTTCGCCGACGGCTCGGTCCTGTCCTACGACCAATTGATGAGCCCCCAGACCACTGGGACTTCTGGCCAGGACATGCTTGAAGGGGATCTACGCGACGACACAATCTTCGGTCTGGGCGGCCAGGACTTCCTCTACGGATTTGGCGGTGATGACACGTTAGACGTGGGCGCGGGCGATGGTAAGTTTCAGTACGCGCGGGGCTACGATGGCAACGACACTTACATTTATTCAAAAGAACAGGGCCTGCTCTTCATTGACCCACGTTTTGAGGGTGCAGGCGATGGCGTGGCCGACAAGGTCGTGTTCACAGACCTGAATCGCGACGATCTCTCGATTGCGTTCTTCGACTACGGCGGCGCCATCGGAAACTCGGTCCGGTTACAGTGGAACGATGGTGCGGATTCGGGCGAACTGCGCATCGGGCAAGAAGGACAACACATCGAGATGTTCCAGTTTGCCAACGGCCTGTCTCTGACCTGGGACGAAATGTTAATAGCCTAAAGACACTGCCGCGGCGCGCCACCCTGTCGCAAACTCGAATAGGCGCAGGGCTATGAACCTGAAATCATGACGAAATCACGATTGACCTGCGCGAGGTCACGCGCATGGCATGATCCGCGCACCCTTTTATCCAAGCGCTTCCTGTATTAAACCTCGAGAGAGATAAGCTCCCATCTCACATGGGAGCCTTTGCACGCGTAGAGATGACAGAGGGTCGATGGTGGGCTTTCCGAAGCGTCGATTTCTTGTGTTGGGAATGCACCGAAGCGGCACATCTGTGACGGCGAACATTCTTGTATCGCTGGGAGTTGCGTTTGGCGACGATCTGCTGGGGGCATCCCACGCAAATCCACTCGGACATTTCGAGGACAAAGCACTGATCCGACTGAACGAATTGATCCTGCGTAGGGCTGGCGGCTGTTGGGATGCTCCGCCAAGCACAGAACGTATCCAAGCAGTATGGCCAAGCCGCCGGGACGAAATCCACTACCGGTTGATGCAAATCGCTTCTTCTGGCTGTGCCATAGCAGTCAAAGACCCTCGCATATGTTTGCTGTTGAGACAGTATCTCGCTCTTGAGTTCTTTGATGCGATCTTGCTCGTGACAAGAAACGAATGCGACATCGTCAAATCGCTTTCGAGGCGAAATGGTTTCAAAGACCGATACTCAAAAAGGCTGGTCAAGCACTACCAAGGGCAGGTAGCGACGGCTCTTGAAGATTGCGACCTGCCAATCCTGACTCTGCGGTATGAAGAGCTTTCGGAAAGTCCTGCGGAAGTAAGCAAGATGATCTCGGATTTTCTGAGGTTGCCGACAAAATCACCAGAACAACGAGATGCCACCGCGGTTGTTCTCAAGGACGGCGAGCTTGCGCGCGCAAAGGAGAATGCCAGAAATCCGACCTTAGACATCATTTCAAAAGCGGTTCGCCGTCCGCTCTATGCGGTCGAAGTATTGGCGCTCAGGGTGCAACGCTTTATCCGCCGACTTGTCTGGTGGGTAAGGCAATGAATGCTTTTCTCTCCCCAGCCAGTATCGCGATGGGAATGATGTTCGTAAACATCATCATTTCCGGACTAATTCTCGGCGCAACTGAACTCGCAGTCATGCTGGCTCTTCTGATGTCCTGCGGCATCGTGTTGACAACCGTTCTCGGGAAAATGCTAGTAAATGGCGGACCTGGCGCGCTTTCTGTCGAAGGCAGAGAAGCGCAAATTCACCTACCACTCGGCAAGCTGGTGAACGCTGTGGGTATTGCATTTGGGGCCTACGTCGTGGTCCGCCTCTACCAAAATTCAGGGCAGACCAATCCTTTCCTCGTGGCAGCGCACTACTCAGCACTTCGCTACAAAGAAGAACTTGGCATCCCGATGGACGTCAGGCTTGCCAATGCGGTTCTCTATTTCTCCTACTTCATCAGCGTCCTGAGTTACTTCTCGCACCGCAAGAACAGTTCAAGGACAGCCAACCTATTCAGGCTCCTGCCCGGCAGCTTCCTGGTACTTGAGGCACTGCTGCTCGGTACGAAATCGATCATCGTGCTGGTCGGTATCTATGCGCTCGTAGCCTTCCGCGTATCCTGCATCATCCACGGCAGGCGGCTGAATGCGGCGGCCTTCCTGTTCAAGAGTACGTTGGTCGTCGCCGCATCTGTCGCGATAGTCATTGCGGTCCAGTCATTGCGATCAAGCGGAAACATGGCCGTTTCGGATATCATCTTTCGGGTTTTGACCTCTTATTCAACGGTTCCAACCATGGCTTTTCTCCATGAGGCAGGAAATATTGACTACTTCGTCGGAGTGGGGCTGAAGACGATTGCCGGAGTGCCAAACATGTTGGGCATCGCGCTCGAACGCCAAGGCGACTTCATCGTCTTCCGCGCTGGTGACAGGTTTCTCCACACAAATGTTTACACCGCCTACCATCACATCTTGCACGACTTCGGAATCCTCGGTCTGGTCGCCTTTTTTGTCTCTATTGTTTGCCTGATTCCAGCTCTCGAACGAAAAATCCAAAGGGGTCGGATTTCGTTTGTCGGAATATACTCGATCGCGTCGATCTTCATCCTATTCGCTTTTGCGGACACGCTCTTGAAATTTTCAACAAATGTGATCGTCTTTGCTCTTCTGCTTCTTTATTTTTCATTCGTACCTACACGGCGAAAGCCTCATAGATGAAAGAGGCGATAGCGACGCTCGCGGTTCGCATAATCGCAGCCACTCTCACAATGGGTGGCATCTTCGTTCTCGCCCGCGTGGCTGGCTCGGAAGGGATGGGGCAGTTCTACCTCATCACGACTCTGGCGCTTATTCTGTCAGTTGTTGGACGCATGGGACACGAAGTTTTCATCATGCGAGAGATTGCAGCGGAGCGATACTTAAGGACGTCCGACTTAACGACAGCGGTTTCCGCGTCCGGCTCGACTGTCGTAATCCTTTCACTCGGTGTCACCGTTACATTGGTGTCGGCACTTCTCATCTTTCTTAGTACCGATCTAATCAAAGAAGAGCTAAACATTTTGTTTCTTTCAGCTTTGCTGATAGCCCCTCTTGCCCTGTTACACTGGTCCGCTGGGATTGTGAGAGGTCGAGGCCTCATTCTTCAATCGATGGTTGGGCAAGCCCTTTTTCCAAGCGCCGTTCAGTTCATCGCTTTCCTCTTATTCTTCCTTACAGGTGTCTATTCCCTTGATCTCATCATCTATGCGTTCCTGTTTTCCAATCTGGCCGGTGTTCTATGGCTCTTTGTCTTTTCCCATCGCTTTAGAGTGGCGCCCCGCTTATTAGACAAACTACAAATACGGCTGGGATGGCCCTTCATGGTCAGCACGCTGAGCGGCATTCTACTCGCATGGTCAGATGTCTTGGTTGCTGGCTTGTTCTTGCCAGCGAATGAAGTTGGTTCGTATTCGGTCGCTGGCAGAATTGTCATGGTTTCTGCGCTCTTCCTGCAGGCGGTCAACTCGATCACCGCACCGAAGTTTGCGAAAAGATACTCCACAGGGGACATGGCGGCTCTTCGCAGCCTTTACCGGCGCACAAGCCAGCTCCTCTTCTTGGTTTCTTCCGTCTTTACGCTCGCGATATTTGTTTTTGCACCGAATATCCTGTCTTTGTTCGGGGAAGAATTCCGGATCGCGGCCCACGCCTTGCGGATCCTTGCTGTTGGCCAGTTCATCAATGTCGCGCTCGGAAATGTGGGCACTTTCCTTCTGATGACAGGGGAGGAAAAGTTCTTCCAGCGAACGCTTATTTTCTCTGCCGGTTTGAATATCTTTCTGGCCTTGACACTTGTTCAGCACTTCGGTCTGAACGGCGTTGCAGTCAGCACTTGTGTCACAACGATACTCTGGAACGTTGTTGCTTATCTTAGGGTGAGGCGTGTCCTTAAATCCCAGTGATTGATAACCAGTATTGTCTTTGCGGACATATTAACGAGGAAGCAGGTGTTGTTTTGCCATTTCAATTTGTGACTGTGAACTACAACAATACGTCTTTCACAGAGCTGTTCCTGCGTTCGCTTTCTGGGGTGCTGCGGGAAGATGATCGTGTCGTTGTGGTTGACAACAACTCGGCCAAGACCGAGCTCGACGCTCTGCGGGTTCTAATTCGATCATTCGTTCGGGAAACGTCGCATGATGTGATCTTGGTCGAAAACGACAAGAATCTCGGATACTTTGGGGGTCTAAACCAAGGTCTGGGACAGTGTGACACACAAACACCAACCTTTGTGGGCAACAACGACCTCGCTTTCGACCCCGATTTCCTTCTCGAATTCGATAAGCTGCGTTTCGGCGAGCAAGTGTCTGTTGTTGCGCCCAACATCGTCGAGAAAAGCGGCAGGAGAAACAATCCCCACATCCGGACGAAACCTGGAAGGCGAAAGATACTGTATTTCGACATCATCTTCTCGTCCTACGTGGCGTTCAAGTCATTCATGTTTCTGCGCAAGTGGTTACGAAGAGATCAGGCAGGCGTCTCTGAACCAGTGGAAAGACAGCGGATTTGGTCTGGCTTCGGGGGAGGCTACATCTTGCTGCCGCGGTTCTTTGACAGGCTGCATCAGCTACCACAAGACAGCTTCCTATGGGGTGAAGAAGTTCTTCTTAGCCGAGACGTGATACAAGCAGGACAAGAGATTGAATACGTACCTAATCTGCGCATCACGCATGAAGGCGGCGCGGCTACAGGGAAAGTGGACCTCAGGCGAAGATACGCCCGTTCCAAAGCGGCCTATAAGCTCAATAGGCATACTATGATGAGCGTCGACTATGAAGAAAGGTAGCGCTGGTACGCCCCAGTTTTTCGAGCACCTAGATTGCGAGACTACAGCTTACCCAAAGGCACCGGGCCGGGAGCAAGTTACGAGTGAGACAAGCGTGGATCTTGTCGTTCCCCACCAATCTCCCGCACAAGGGCTTGCCACTTCTCCTTGAGTTTTTCTTCGCTGTCCCCGGTGTTCGAGCCAGCCTCGCGTGGATTGGCGATCAGTCGCTCTAAGGCGGCAGCGATGTCTTCTGGTCCGGACGTCTGCGGTACCTCCGCGACACCAGACGAAACGAGATCCCTAGCCAAGGCACTATGTGGTTCAACACACGCTAAGAGCGGCAGACCTAGCCGCAGGTAAGTCGCGATTTTCGAAGGGTACGCGACGCGATAGATGTTCGGGGCTAGCGCAACCAAGCCGATGTCTGCTTCCTCGAGCAAAACCCGGGCCTGCACAAAAGGAAGAAAGCCCGCAAAACGTACCTGTGGGTTCGACCGCCAGGTCTTTCTGAGTTCGGGAAGAGCGACACCATCCCCCAGAAAGAACAGCTCGAGCTCAGGATACTTCGGAAACAGGAGGGATATTCCTTCCGCAATCCGGGGCAAGTCCTGAAATCGGCCAAGGTTTCCTGCGAAGATCACTCTCACCTTGCCCTTCGGCTTTCTGAGCGCAGGCGGTGGTGCCTCGCGGCCATCGCCAGTTTCAAGCGAGAAATTCTGAATGATCTCGATCGGCAGGTTGCGCAGGCCGCGGTCTTCTAATGTTTCTTTCATGTCAGGGGAAAGAACGACGATCGCCGCCGATCTACGCAGTGTCTGATTGTCCAGAAACCGCAATAGGTTGAAAGCTAATCCCCGTCCCAATCTGCCATTACTGTAGAGAGAAACCTCGGGATGTATGTCCTGCATGTGATAGATGAATTTTGAGCCCACGAGCCTCGCGGCCAAGCTCCCCATCCAAGCCGCGATGACAGGCGGGGTTGTGGCCGCCGTCACAACATTCGGCCGATTGCGCAACACTGCGAAAAAGAGAGCAGTTCCATAGATGAGTGCGTTACAAATCCTTCGCAGATTGCTGCTCTTTTCGCGGCTAAACATCCAGATGCGCTTAACGGTAATCTTGCCAAGGTCTTTGTCCTGAAGTGTGGCACCTTCGGACATCTCATGCCGGTACGACGGCACCGTTGAGAACACATGCACATCGTGACCGTCATCGGCCAGCGTCTGGGCGATCGTGCGAAGGAGATATCCGTAAGGCGCGGTATCGGGCCAGAAGAACCGATGAGTGAGCAGTATCTTCATTATCCGCCGAGTCGCTGCATGCGTGACACGTTTTTTCGAAAAGAACCGACGCCCATCACTTCAGGTCCTCAAATGCCTGCTTTGGAACCCATACAAGTGCACCATCAATGTCAGTTCGATCCGCGCGGAAGTCGCGACCTGTAAACTGAGCGAAGATGACCCGTGCAGTCTGTATGATAATGCGTATATCTGAAAGGAGCGTCGCTCGTTCAAGGTAAGCCCGTTCGACCGCAAGTTTCGTGGGCAACAGTCGCTCAACGTAGCTCTCTTCAGGATGATCGCTGTCGATCAGTTGCTCTCCAAAAGCGTAGTAGAAGACTGCACCGGGGCTAGTGATGCCCGGACGAACTCCCAGCGTTTCACGCATCCAGTCTGTGTAATGCTCCGCAACGATCTTCGGGTCCTCTGGTCGTGGACCCACGACGCTCATATCACCCAAAAGTACGTTCAGGAACTGCGGCAGCTCGTCCAGCTTGAGCTTACGCAGAATGGCACCAAAAGGAAACACACGTGGGTCGTTGTGACCGGTAATCACCGCACCGCCCCCTTCCGCTGCCATCGTTCTGAACTTGAGCATTCGAAATTCGCTGGCGTTGCATCCAACGCGATGGGCACCATAGAAAATTGGACCCTGCGACGTGAGTTTGACCCCAATCGCGCAGATCAGCATCACCGGCAAAAACAAGATCAATACACTCGCCGAGAACACGACATCGAATGCGCGCTTCATCGGGCCAATATCTTGCAAATGGTATCAATCACGTAGTCCTGTTGGGCATCCGACATACCCATGAACAGCGGAAGCGATACACACCTCTGGAAATAGGCGTCTGCCTGGGGAAACTGCCTGCCCCCAACAGTTTGGCTCCAGTAGGTCATTTGATGAAGCGGGCGATAATGCACTGACGTTCCGATCCCGGCCGCATTCAGCCGCTCGATGAATGTATTTCGATCTACAGGTGCTTCCGAGGCGACTTGAACGATGTACAGATGCCACGCGTGCGTGTCGGCTTCTTCCGGCTGCGATGGCAGAACCAGCGGAAGATCGCAAAGCCCAGCATCGTAGCGCGCCGCGCGTATGGTCCGCTCGGCGCAAAAATCATGCACTCGCTTCAACTGAACACGACCAAGCGCAGAAGCCATGTCAGTGAGGTTGTATTTGAAGCCGGGTGCGACAACGTCATACATCCAGCTCGCTCCGGTCTCTGTGAACCTATTGAACACATCCCGGTCAATTCCGTGAAGCCGCATGATCCGCGCCCGTTCGGCAATTTCGGGATCACTCACGACAAGCATCCCCCCTTCGCCAGTCGTCATCGTCTTGTTAGCATAGAAGCTGAAAGCAGTGGCATCGGCGCCCGAGCTGCGGGCCCCGATTAGGCTGTCTCTATGGCGTGTGGGCAGAGCATGGGCGGCGTCATCAAGTATCTTCAGCCCATGCTGGTCCGCGATCCTGCGCAATGCAGTCATATTGCAGCCATACCCCGCAAAATGCACTGGCATGATCACCTTCGTGCGCGGACTGATTGCCCCAGCAACACCTTCCGGGGTCAGGCACAGACTGGACCGATCAATGTCCACAAAAACCGGTGTCGCGCCCAGGTATCTGACGACCTCCGCAGTAGCGGTGAACGTCAGGGTTGGTACGATGACTTCGTCTCCCTTCCTGACGCCCATTGCTTCCAGCGCCAGATGCATCGCTGCGGTCGCAGAGTTAACGGCTATAGAGTGAATATCGCCTCCGAGAACGTCGGAGAATTCTTGTTCGAAGGCTTTGGCATTTGGACCTGTCGTCAACCAACCCGACTCCAGGCAACTTACCACTGCGGCGATCTCTTCATCCCTGATCGCTGGACGAAAAAATGGCACCTGCATCTCAGCCACGGCAGTACCCATTGAGCTGGAGCGTCGGTCCCACAATCTCGATCAGCTTCTGCTGGTCAGATTGAGGCAGCTGCCGCCATCGTCCAACCGGCACCTTTTTCAACCGCTCTCTGAAAGCCTGCAGCACCCCATTGGTGTCAGGCAGTCCGAGCCAAACGCAGAGCTGATGGAGCGCATTTTCATCTGCAACCAAGTCTTCGTACCGGATTTCATAAACCCGATTTTCAGAATCTGGCAGTTTGAAAAGCTCCTCCTGAGCGGCCGAAACGCTCTCCACCCACTGAGTTGCACAAACCGCAACCAGACCGTCGTCGCTTGCGATGTCCTCGATACCCGGGAACCGGGGCCCCCAAACTTTCCCGCCCCCACGCCCCGACAGAATTCCCTTGGCAAAGTTACCCGCAAACCAAAGGACATACCCAAGATTGGCCAAGGGGATACCATTGAGCTTCACCAGCAGTGCCCGCCAATCTGGGGGGGCTTGCCATTGGCGCATCGCGCTTTCTGCGACTTCCCTCCCGTCCCGAACAAGATGAATGAAGCGGGCCTCCGGGAAAACGGCCGCGACAAAAGGGATGCGAAGAGTATTTGATACGCTCTTTTCGACAAAGAATAGATTTTTGCGATCGGATGGCTGTGCCAGGCTCTGCAAGGTTTTCCGAATAAAACGCCTTCGGCTTTCCGTCAAATCCCGAGGGTCCAAACAATCATCAGGCGCCTGCGCCGCCCCGTAGCGCCAGACGTAATTCACATCGTATGGAACAGCGCTGACGTGCTTGCTGGCAGAAAGTACGTCGCGAAGAAACTTCGTCCCCGACCGCGCAGCACCTATGATGATGATCGGAGCGGCTTCAGACATGTGTTCTGATCCCATCCCACTGGTTCGACAACCGCGCCGTACCAAGCATTAAGCTAACCACTCGTTCAGACGTGTTAGAAACCTGGTAGCCTTGGGGTATCGGCGTTTTGGTTCCATTGGCCGTCCGTTCTGCATTCAGCCGCACAATCGCTTCAACCCCATCGAGGATGGTCTTCTTATTGACCCCTGTCATGATGATGCTGCCCACATCGATCCCCTCGGGACGTTCGATGGCATCACGCGGGGTAATGGCCGGAAAATCAAGGATTGAGGCTTCTTCCGCAATCGTTCCACTGTCCGAGATCGCACAGAAGCAATGAGATTGCAGATGATTGTAGTCGTGGAATCCAAACGGTTTCATATCCTGCACCCGATCATCGAAGGAGATACCAAAACCATCAATTCGCGCACGAGTGCGAGGGTGCGTGGAAAGGATCAGGGGCTTGTCATACTTGCTCACTAGAGCATTGAGCGCGGCAGCAAGGGTTTTCAGACGTTCAGGATGGTCGACATTCTCCTCGCGATGCAGAGAGGCGATAAAATAACCCTGCTCTTTCAGATCAAGCCGCCCCAGAACCTTCGAGGATTCAATCTGATCCTGGAAATGAGTGAGCACCTCGAACATCGGGCTGCCCGTCACGTTGATACGACGATGAGGTAAACCTTCTGAAAGCAGATGTCGGCGCGCATGCTCAGTGTAGACCAGATTGAAATCCGCAATATGGTCGACGAGTTTGCGGTTCGTTTCCTCTGGCACGTTCCGGTCAAACGATCTGTTCCCAGCCTCCATATGATAGACGGGGATTCTCAGGCGGCGCGCCATGATCGCGGAAATCGCAGAATTTGTGTCACCAAGGATCAAGACCGCATCGGGCTTTTCTTGGAGAAGGACGGTCTCTGTCTGGGAAAGGATCCCGCCCAGCGTTTCGCCCAACGTCCCGCCGCCTACCCCCAGGAAATGGTCCGGCTTCCGCACGCCCAGATCTTCAAAGAAGACCTCGTTCAACTCAAAATCCCAGTTCTGGCCGGTGTGAACGATGATGTGGTCAGTATGATCGTCAAGTCGCGCCATCACCCGCGAAAGGCGGATGATCTCAGGTCGAGTCCCGAGAATTGTCATGACCCGCAGTCTGCTCACGACAGCACCCTATCCGCGTAGGTATCTGGTGCAGCAGGATCAAAAAGATCGTGAGTCCAGAACAACGTCAACAATTCCTCCGTTCCCACGTTCTCAATTGAGTGAGTGTGTAGGGTTGGCATGTCTACGGGTGACGGTTTTCTGCCTGAAACCTGATAGCTCCAAACCTCTTTGGATAGTACTTTGCGAACCCGGATAACCGCTTCGCCCTGTAATACAAGGAAGCGTTCAACCTTGTTGAGATGAAAGTGGTCACCTCGCGTCACGCCCGGTTTGGTCGTGGACAAGAAAGTTTGCCCGCCTCCGCCTCCCTTCACAGCCTCGAAAAGCGCTCCGCGTGCATCGGTATTCAGCTTCAGAGGGCGCGGCCAATCCTCAGGGTAACTTGCCGCTCGGTAGCTATTGAACAGCGCCAGATCAAAAGCGTCAGAAAGCTGAGGATAGATGTTGGCAAGGTACAATGCGTGGAAATCCGCTATGCGGTTGTAGAGCTCTTGAACCCCCATCGGTCTTCCTTCGGGAACGATCTCGCCCCTGCGCCCCGCAAGGATTGCATCGATTGCAATTTGCGCGGCCGCGCCAGCGTAAAGAAGGTGCACCCGGCCTGTGGGGTTGAGGGTCACGTCCTCGCCAGCCAATACCTGGTGAATGAACGTCGCGGTGACATTGTTGTAGAAAGGTTTGGCACCTTCTCCAAAAATGTGCGGAAGGATCAGGTCTACAAACGGCAGACCGGAGTCCCGCATAATGTCCGCGGCCTTTCCTTTGCCACGGCCATAGGGCGTGTCGGACTTGGCGTGGGTCGAATTCGCAAAAACCAACAATGGCTTTGAACCCGCCAACTTGACTGAAGACATCAGACGCTCTGCGATTGCCGGGTTCTCAGTTTCAACCACATCATCATCTGCACGGTTGACACCCGCAAAATGTAAAACAGCGTCAGCACCTTTCAGCGCATCAACCAGCTTCTCGCTGTCATTGAACGCCGCGCGATCAAGCGGTCGGATATCGAAAGGAACTGCCTCGCCCTTGAAAGATGCCGCGCAATTTGATGCGTGCATGCGCACGTGCGCATGCCAGCCTAAAAGCCCTGCCGCCCCTGTTATGACGACACGCATCACCATTCGGCATCAGACCCTTCAAACCGCATTTTGCCGCTCGGAGGTAAAGCCTCGGTCGTCGAGCGCGATATTGCTGAAGCCGAACTGCTCAGACAACGCATGGATTTCGGGCCCTGTATCTGCAAGGGCCAGGTAGCGACAGCGAGCAAGCGATTGCTCTGCGCCTTTGAGAATTTCTTCTTCGGATCCATTTGTCGTGATGGAAATGACCTTTATTCGGTCAATACCATGTTCTCTCAGTGTGTCGTCAATTGTGGTGACGGGCACTTCACTGGGTAGATAGCCTTTCTGTCGCAATTCTGACTCTGACCACTCAGAAACGTCTTCTAACAGGTTCGATGCTGGGTGATCAGGGTTCGCCCAGAAGCGCAGAATCTTTTCTTCGTGCCAGCATCCCTTCGGGATGACGACGACGCGATCCTCCATCCCCGCTCGTTTGACGTACGCGGTGATCTCTCTCGCACTCGACGGTTCCGGTTCAAAAACAACCGCCTTTCCGGTCTTTCCGACGCGCATCGCTAAAAAGACAGCGCGGGAACGTCCGATGCGCAACAAGTCGCTTGGCGCGCCAACCTGCACGACAACATCCCCTTCCTCCACAAGAGAGTAAGGGTAACTGTTCGCGCGCATCAATGCACCAGTCCGGAAAAGGAGGGCCTGGGGAACTATCTTCAGGAAAAGAGCGACCGGACGGGTAACAATGCGCCATGCACGGTGCCCAATGACCCTCTTTATACGAAGCGCAAGTGACTTCTGGTTTGCTATCGTCTGAGACATTTCGTCGAATCCTACTTTCCAAGGCGGGACCTGTCGGCAATTCGCCTCGCTATTGCAACTCCGCCTGAACTTCCGGCAAGCTCTGGAGTAAGTCTTTCACTGCTTCGACATCCAGCCTATCAGTATTGTGGGAATGGTAATCCTCATGATGCAATGTCTCTGTGTCGCCCTCTACGAAATAGGGGCGGTAATTCAGATCACGGGCGTCCAAAACAAGCCTGTAGTAGTCACCCAAATCCTCGGCGTTTCTCAGTTCCTGCGCACTTGCCAGAGTCTCAAAGAGCTTCTCCGAATGACGCCAGCCTATGATCTCAACCGGATGATCAGGCACTTCGAATATTTCTTTCAGAGCCGCCACAAGATCCATGATCGTTGACGCCGCAGCCTTCTTCACGAAAAGGTCACCCTGACGCGCGTGAGCGAACGCATAGTTTACCAAGGCCACGCTATCCCGCAACGGCATCAGAAATCGCGTCATCTCAGGTTCGGTAACGGTGACTGGCTGCCCAGACTTGATCTGCTTGACAAAAAGCGGAATCGCCGATCCCCGCGAATACATCACATTGCCGTAACGGACACAGGAGATGACAGTATTCGCGTCACTTCCAAGTTCACGGGCGGCGGCCTGGGCCGACTTCTCCATCATCGCCTTCGACATACCCATGGCATTGACTGGAAACACCGCTTTGTCGGTGGAGAGGCAGACCAGACTCTTCACACCCTCCGCAATTGCGGAACGAATGACATTTTCCGAACCTAGGATGTTGGTCCGTACGGCTTCCTGTGGAAAGAATTCGCAGCTCGGCACCTGTTTTAGCGCAGCTGCATGAAAGACGCAGTCTACGCCATGCATAGCCCGATCGATCGAATGGCGGTCACGGACATCACCGATGTAATACCGCACCCGATCGTCGGCTAACTCGTTCCTCAGAGCGTCCTGCTTTTCCTCATCCCTGCTGAGGATACGGATCTCCTCAGAACCTTCCTTAAGTAGATGGTCCACCATCGTTTTACCAAACGATCCGGTGCCACCGGTAATCAAAACCCTTTGATCTACAGGTTTACTCATGGTGCCATCGCCAACTGCAACGCAAAGCCAAAGCACGCACCGATCAGGCTGCTTCCGGAAACATATTCAGACCTCTTTGTCATTCCTTGCGTGCAATAACGAAAACTGGTCCACGTTCAACTAGGAATGGCAACACGCGCGGATATCCGCGACGTATGATCATTTGAAGTAACACCGCTCTCTGTGCTCAATAGCCCAACTGAATTCACAACCTAGATAAACCTCTGCAATTTTGGCCCCGGCGAAAACCGGGGCCAGACACGTGTCAACGGAGTAAAACTCTACTCCATCTCAAAGTACTTAAACTTCGCCGTGTCATCCGCAGCCACAATCGTCTGCACCCCAGACTTCATACCCCAGTTCAGCACCTGGTGGTGGATCG
>CAYUSM010000061.1:0-14599 GCA_964447345.1 uncultured Sulfitobacter sp.
TGCCGCCGATGTACATGCCGGGGCGCTTGCGCACGGGCTCCAGCCCCTCCAGCACCTCGATGGAGGAGGCGTCATAGTCAGTCTGTTCCGCTTGGGAAAGAAGGTCACTCATGGGCTGCTCTCGTTCTTGGTTTGGCCCATTCTGACAGGCAGCGCAGGCCCGCGCAATCGTGGCCTGCGCTTAATCCACAGCTTTCGCGCGCAGCCAGGTGGCCAGATCGTCTTCATCCATGCGCCGTTGAGCGACCTCACGGATGACGTCGCCTGCTTCGATGGTGTCGTGCGCCATCGCGTATCCATTAAGATCAATGCAGGCCAGCATACATCGATAGGCGGTACGCTTGTTTGCGTCGTTGAATACATGACCTGTTGCGACTGCCACGGCATAGGCAGCGGCCAAGTCGTAGATATCCTCGACCATTCCGTAGACAAGTCGGTTGTCCACACGCGCTAAGGCTCCGTCCAGCGACTTGTCGCCTGCCATACCCTGGAGTTCGCCTGGGTTGAGGACATTGTCGTGAATGGCCTCAACCAGCGCTGTACTCAAAAGAATGTAACTCACTTGTCTTTCAGATAATCGAGAACCGGTTGCGCTTGCTCACGCGTTCGTTCGAGGCTCTCCATCACCTCTTCCAGCGTCGCGTAACGCGGCGGATCATCCTGCAGCGTCGCTTCGGCTGGCACGAAGTACCCCACGCACTTGGAGTTCTTCATCACCGCCACCGGCTTGCCACCCGCGCGGTCGAGCACCTTCTGCGGTTCGCGCATTTCGGTCATGGTGGCGATGTGGTTGGTCAGGATGCGTGTCATGAGTGGGCTCCAAAATATGTATTTCAATATACATTTCTGGATGCAACCTTGCAAGAGGCGCACGCCTTTTGCATTTACATTGCACCAAAAAGCGTCACCGGATAACCGAAAGGGAATAATTCCGCCTGTCGCCCCAGACCTCTGCTTTCCTTTTGGGATATCGGGCATAGTGTCTGGCCAAAAGCGCCGCAAAGGACAGCAAGATGACAATGCCAAAGCCCGCTGTGCAGGCGAAAAACCTATCCGAACCGGTAGCAGAGAACCGATCCACGCTGCAGGACCAGCCAGACTGGCGCTACCTGCTGCAGGAGTTTGAAGAGCTTTACCGCTACGTTCCGGCGGGGGGCAGTGACCGGATCGCGGGACACCAGCGCAAGGTACGCGAAGCGATTGCGCGGCTCTTGCGCGGAAACGCGCCCCTTCGCCCTCAGCCGCCAGCACTGAAGCCCGTCACCGCACATCTGCGCCGCGCGTTGAGCGAGGGGCGGCAGGGCGTGCTTGCCCCGACGGTGCGGGCCCTTGATGCGGTATCGCATCAACTCAGTTGGCAGTGGGGATACGAGAAGGTGCCCAAGGGGCTGCAGAACAACTATGCCTATGCCGAGCTTGCGGGCACAAATGGGCCGATCTTGACGGATGAGATCATCCTTGGCGTCGTGCTCTTTGCGCCGAACTGCACCTATCCTGCACATGCCCATCAGGGGATCACGGAAAGTTATGTCTGCCTGTCCGGGGCCGTTTCTGAGAACCATCAAGGGGTCTACGTGCCGGGGTCGATGATCTTCAATCCGCCGGATCACCTGCACCGGATCACGGTGGGCAAGCGGGAGCCGGCCCTCTTGGCTTATGCCTGGATCGGGGCCAAGGAAGACCTTCACAATCAGAAGATGGTCTTCACGCGCAGTCGCAAGTAACCTTTGGTCAGCGTCGCCTTCGGATGGCGCGCCACAGGACGGCCACATCGATGCCGATCACGGCGATGCCCAGCGGAATCATCCAGAAGCCCAGGATCGGCAGAAAGCCAAAGACGCCGCCAATCATCAAGAGCAGGCCGAGGAGGGTGCGCAAGCCAAAGGGCACACGCGTCTCAATACTGGCGAGGGCCGTCCGGATTTCCGTGCGCAGACGGGCAAAGTGACCCATACGGGATTTCTGATCTCGGTCCTTTTTCATTCCCTACAAATCTAGTGTCGCGGTGCAGGACAAACCAGCGGTGTGCAGGGAAGAATTGTCTGCTAGGGGTCAACATCAAAGTCCCCATTCGAAAGGCCGATCATGCCCTGGATCAAGACCATTTCCTTCGACGATGCGACTGGCAAGCTGCGCGACCTGTACCAGCGCGTCACCGGGCCCAACAACAATGTCGATAACATCATGATGATGCATTCGCTGCGCCCCCACACGATGGAGGGGCACATGGCGATCTATAAGTACGTCCTGCACCATCGGGACAATCAGATCCCGAAGTGGTTTCTGGAAGTGCTGGGCGTCTGGGTCTCATCGCTGAATGCCTGCACCTATTGTGTGGAACATCACTTTGCCGGGATGAAACGCCTGCTGCGGGATGACGCGCGGGCGGATGCCATCCGAGCCGCAATTGAGGCGCGCGATATTGCAGCCACGCCGCTCGAAGCAAGGCAGCATGCGGCCCTGCGTTATGCGGAACGGTTGACACTGGCGCCAGCCGAGATGGCGCGGGTGGATGTCGAAGCCCTGCGCATGGCGGGCTGGGACGACGGGGAGATACTGGAGATCAATCAGGTGACCGCCTATTTCTCCTATGCCAACCGCACCGTGCTGGGACTGGGGTGCTCAACGGACGGCGATATCATCGGGCTGAGCCCCGGCAACAACGATGACCCGGACGATTGGAACCACGCGTAGGGCGTGGTTCACCCCGCCAACCTGCGTCAGCCCTCCGGCAGCCAGTCCAGAATAACCTTCGCCACCTCCTGCGGCTTTTGATGATGCAGCCAGTGGTCGGCCCCTGAAATTTCGACACGGGTAAGGTCCGGTGCAAAGTCTTCCAGCCCCTCGGTCGCTTCTGGCAGAAGCGCTGTGTCATCTGCCCCCCAGACCAACAGATGCGGGCAGCGCACCATCAACTTGTCGACTGGCAGGTCGGGCAGGTCCGTCATGGCTTCGCCCGGTGTGCCGACGATCAGTGGAGAGGCGCGGTACCAGTTGACCATGCCCCGCATGCGCCCGGGGCGGGACCACTCAGCGACATAGGCCGCGCGGGTGGGCGCATCCATCCAGTCAAAATCCATATTGGCCGAAAAGAGAGAGACCAGTTTCGAGCAGCCCTCCGCAGTAAGCTTGTCTTCAGAGCCTTCGGCGCGCAGGTAGTTGATGTATTGCGAGGCGGCTGTTTGCGGTCCCCCTGCGGCAAGCGCACGCTGAAACGGAACGGGGTGGACACCGTTCATGATGATCAGCCGCTTCACCAGTTCCGGCCGGAACATGGCAAGGCCATAGGCGACAGCAGCCCCCCAATCGTGACCCAGCACATGAATCGGCTGATCGCCGATCAGTGCCGCCATGTCGGCCACCAGTTTCGAGCCGGTGTATTCGGAGACCTCTGCAGGAGCCCAGCTTTGCCCAAAGCCGCGCTGGTCAGGCGCAATGCAGTGAAACCGCGTCGCAAGCAGCGGGGCCAGATCGCTCCACGCGCCGCCGTATTCAGGAAACCCGTGCAGCAACAGCAGCTTGGGCAGGTCTTCGTCGCCCCAGTGGCGCAGAAAGAAGGGGTTGCCATTCAGCGTGACGGTTTCTGTGCGGGCGGGGTTCATGGCATGACCTTCTGGTGGTTGGTGCAATCCGGTTCACACTGACCTCTGGGCGCGGGGCAGGCAAGCGGCGGGGGATGCTCTGACCCAACGTCTTTACCTCTTACCAGCCTATATCAGAGAAGACGCCGCAAGCTCTTCACCTTGCCATTTTTGAGGCGTATGGCTGTCTCCATGGTCTCCTCAATGACATATGGCGGTCATATCCGCGCGATCCTGACACTGGGGCTGCCGCTGATCGGCGGGCATCTGGGACAGGTGGCCATCGGCGTGACCGATACCGTCATGGTGGGCTGGTACTCGGTCGAGGCGCTGGCGGCGGTGACACTGGCGAGCACCTATTTCTTTGTGCTGTTCATCTTCGGCTCTGGCTTTGCCTGGGCCGTCATGCCCATGGTCGCGGCATTTGCAGCAGAGGATGATGAGGTGGGCATCCGTCGCTCTACCCGCATGGGGCTGTGGCTGTCTCTGGCCTTTGCGGTCTTGTCCATGCCGCTGTTGATTTTTGCCGAACCGATCCTGCGCCTGCTGGGGCAGGGCGCAGACCTGTCGCGCGAAGCGGCACGTTATCTGGCGGTGGCAGGCTGGGGCATCATCCCGGCGCTTCTGGTGATGGTGCTGAAATCCTACCTGGCCGCGTTGGAGCGGACGCAAGTCGTGCTGTGGATCACGCTGGTGGCGGCGGTTGTGAATGCGCTGGCCAATTATGCCTTTATCTTTGGCAATTGGGGCGCGCCGGAACTGGGCATCGTGGGCGCGGCCCTTGCCTCCGTCACGACACAGCTGGTCTCGCTCATCGGTGTGGTGATCTACATTCTGGTGATTGTGCCGCAGCATCAGCTTTTTGTGCGCTTCTGGCGGGCCGATGGACAGATGCTGGCCCGTGTTTTCCGTCTGGGCCTGCCCATTGGCCTCACGGCCCTGAGCGAAGTGGGGCTCTTTGCCGCCTCGGCGATGATGATGGGCTGGTTGGGCACCATTCCACTGGCAGCCCACGGCATTGCCGTCCAGCTCGCCTCGATCACCTTCATGGTGCATCTGGGGCTCAGCAATGTGGCCACGATCCGCGCAGGCAACGCCTATGGTCGGCGCGACCGGCCCCATATGGCGCGGGGTGCCGTGATGGTGACGGTGATGTCGGTTGTCTTTGCCGCGGTGACCATTGCGGCCTTTGTGATCTGGCCAGAGCCGCTGATTGCGCTCTTCATGCAGCAGAACGAGCCCGCGCGTGATGAAATTCTTGCGATTGGCGTGGGGCTTCTGGCGATGGCGGCACTCTTTCAGTTCGTGGACGGCACCCAGGCCATTGCCCTCGGGCTGCTGCGCGGCGTGCAGGACACCGCCATCCCGATGTGGATGGCGGCATTCAGCTATTGGGTGGTGGGCATCCCCTGTTCCTACCTGCTGGGCTTTACGCTGGGCTGGGAAGGCATCGGCGTCTGGGCGGGCCTTGTCATTGGCCTGGGCGTGGCCGCGGTGTTGCTGAATGCGCGGTTCTGGGGCGTGACGATCAAAGCACTTGGCCCCGCGCCCGCTCATTAGCCCTGACGGGCTGCTTCGCTGCTATATTTTGTACAGGGTTTCGCTGCGGGTCTCTCCGAAACCAAGTGGTCGGCAGAAGGATCACTTCTTGAGGACGCGGTCGGCCTTCTTGCGCACCAGCACGCTGCGCAGATCATGCATGGCCAGCAGAAGCTGATCGGTGATGGCCTCCAGCTGGTCATCGGAGGCGCGCGATTGCGCCCATTGGGTGGTCAGATTCATGTGATCGACCGTGCGAAAGATGTCGTCAATGTCGCGGTGGGCCAGCACGGCAAGGCGCTCTTCCATCCAGGTCTGGATCGTCTGGCGGTCCTCTTCGGTCAGGGTGCGGTCGCCATGGGGTTTGATTTCACCATTCCGGATGTTGACCACGGCGATCTGATCCATCTCGATGCGCCGCTGACGGTTTTCAGTATCGACGCGAAACACCGCCGCCCCGTTGTCGCGCACGCGAAAGTAATACTCAGGCAGTTCCGCTGTCACGTCAGCCATCCCCATTTTCAAGGCAGCGCAGCAGGCTGCCATCACAGTCAATCAGCGCAAAGAAGCGCAGCGGACCGCCGTCCTCGATGATTGTCAGATCGCGGTCGCGGCCCATCGGGTCTTGCGGCAAATCCAGCGCCTGCCATTCGGCCTGAAGGGCCTTCAAATCGTCGACCCGGATGCAGGCCGAATGCCAGCTTTGAAAGGGGTCAAGGTCCGGATGCAAAAAGAACTCCAATTCAAGGGTCCCGCGCCGCAGGATCAGCCAGCCTGCGTCGCGGTAGAGCACTTCAAATCCCAAACGACCATAAAAGGCGACGGTCTGATCAAAGTCCCGGCTGGGCAGATTTGCGGTGATCCGGTCCATCTGCGGCCTAGCTTAACCCCGCGCAGAACTGCTGGATGCGGCCACAGGCTTCTTTCAGCGCCTCGTCTGATGTGGCGTAGCTGACGCGGAAGTTGGGCGACAACCCAAAGGCCGCGCCAAAGACCACAGCCACGCCAGTCTCTTCCAGCAGCGCTGTGGCAAAGGTTTCGTCATCGGTGATCTTGGTGCCACCTGCCGATGTTTTGCCGATGCAGCCCGCAATGGAGGGATAAACGTAGAACGCACCATCCGGCACCGGGCAGGCGATGCCCTCGGCGGCGTTCAGCATCTCGACGACGAGGTCGCGGCGACGGGCGAACATCTTGTTATTGGGGGCGATGAAGTCCTGTGTGCCGTTCAGCGCTTCGACAGCGGCCCATTGGCTGATGGAGCAGGGGTTGGAAGTGGATTGTGACTGCACCTTGCGCATGGCACCGATCAATTTCTCGGGTCCTGCGGCGTAACCGATGCGCCAACCCGTCATGGCGTAGGCCTTGGAGACCCCGTTGACCGTGAGTGTGCGATCATAAAGGCGTGGTTCCACTTCCGCAGGGGTGCAGAATTCGAAATCGTCATAGACAAGATGTTCATACATATCGTCGGTCATCACCCAGACATGCGGGTGACGCATCAAGACGTCCGTCAGCTCTTTCAATTCGTCCCGGGTATACCCGGCCCCGGTGGGGTTGGAGGGCGAGTTGAAGATCAGCCACTTGGTCTTGTCACTGATCGCAGCTTCCAACTGGTCCGCCGTCAGCTTGAACCCGGTTTGCAAAGACGCCTCTGCAATCACCGGCGTGCCACCGGCCAGCAGCACCATGTCGGGATAGCTGACCCAGTAGGGTGCCGGGATCACCACCTCATCGCCTTCGTTCAGCGTGGCCATCAGGGCGTTGTAAAGGATTTGTTTACCACCTGTGCCCACACTGACCTGAGAGGGGGTGTAGTCCAATCCGTTGTCGCGCTTGAACTTGGCGCAGATCGCCTGCTTGAGCTCTGGAATTCCGTCGACGGCGGTATATTTGGTCTTACCATCATGAATGGCGGCGATGGCTGCGTCCTTGATGTTCTGCGGCGTGTCGAAATCCGGCTCGCCCGCGCCCAGGCCGATCACATCCCGGCCCGCCGCTTTGAGTTCGGCCGCTTTAGTGGTCACGGCGATGGTGGGGGACGGTTTGACGCGGTCAAGCGTCGCTGAGAGCAGTTCCATTCTGGGCCTCTGGCGGTTATGGGTTCAGCCGTACTCATAGGGGCCGCCCCCGCACCGATCAAGCGCATTGATCCGAACGCGACACAGGAGAAGTCACCATGAATGCAGAAACAGACTGGTATGGCCCGGAAGCCGCGACATTTGGCGATCGGGTGGCTGCGGCACGGGACAGTGCGGGGATGACACAGGCCATGCTGGCCAAGCGGCTGGGAGTGCGGCTGGCCACCTTGCGGGGCTGGGAAAATGACCTGTCAGAGCCGCGCGCAAATCGGCTTTCGATGCTGGCCGGGTTGCTGAATGTCTCCATGATGTGGCTGATCAATGGCGAAGGCGAGGGGATCGAAAGCCCCGAAGAGGTACAGATGGTGAGCGCAGACCTGCAGGGCATCCTGACAGAGATGCGCGGGCTGCGCAGTGAGATGCTCAGCAACGCCGAAGCCATGGGGCGTCTGGAAAAGCGCATGCGCCTGATCATGGAAGAGCCGCAGAATGCCTGAACCGCGCGCGCATACGGTCAAACGGTTGCACATGCGCTCCATGCGCCGGGGGATCAAGGAGATGGACCTGATCCTGTCCGCCTATGCGGCGGCGCGGCTGGAAGGCATGGATGACGCCACCCTGGCGCGTTACGATGATCTGCTGAACGAGAACGATCATGATCTCTACCAATGGGTCACCGGGCAGGTGGCGGCGCCGGAGGCTTTTGGGACGATGATTGCCGACATTCAGGCGCTTTACTCTCCGCAGGATTAGCATCCGGCGCTAAACACTCGGTTTAACGAAATATTCTGTTTTATTCTCCAGTTTCCCTCTCAACAGATTGAGTCGGAGACTGCAGATGAGCATCCAAGAACCCGTCAGCCGGACCCTGTCGAACAAGGATTTCATGGTTGGCTACCTCGAAGCTTTGTCGCTGGTCGAGCGTTTGCACCGGCTGCTGCTGGATGTGATCAAGGATGAATTTGAGCGGGTCGGCGTGTTGGAGATCAACGCGGTACAGGCGCTGTTGCTTTTCAACATTGGCGATCACGAGGTCACGGCAGGCGAGCTGAAGAGCCGGGGTTACTATCAGGGCAGCAATGTCAGCTACAACCTCAAGAAACTCGTGGACATGGGCTACATGCACCATCAGCGCTGCGAAATTGACCGCCGGTCTGTGCGCGTACGCCTGACCGAAAAGGGCCGGAAAATCCGCAACGTGGTTGGCGATCTGTTTTCGCGCCATGCCGAAGGGCTGAAAGCCAAGGGCGTTCTGGGCGAGGACGGGATCGTCGAAATCACCAAGTCCCTGAAACGGATGGAGCGGTACTGGACCGACCAGATCCGCTACATCTACTGAGGCCAATGCCTCTCAGCAGTCTACTGGGGGGCAGCTGCCGTCCCGAGGTGCGTGGGAAAGGGCCAAAGCCCTACGCCAGAGTGTCCCAATGGGCCTGCGCTTTGGCAATCATTTCCGCCTCACCCTTGTTGAATACCTTCAGCCCCACAGGTCGGGCAAAAAGATAGAGCTTCTCTTCAAAGATACGCCAGACTTCCGGATCGCCATCCACCACCTTTTGCAACGACATCGCGCGCGTGCAGAACCCACCGAACTGCGGGGCAAAAGCATCGGGGGCGGCGGCAAACAGGTCAGCCTCATCCTGCGATGCAAACCGCCAGGTCGCACCGTTCCAGCTGACGGTGAAATCATCCATTCCTTGCCGCGGCGCATGGGCAGACCAATAGGCGCGCGTATCATAACCTTGAATGGCACGGCCCGCGTCATCCGTTGATACCCGTGTTGAGCCGGCAAATGCCGGTCGCAGGGCGGTGCCAAAGCTGGCAAAGAGGCAAAGGCGGGTGAAGGTCCGGCGGGAGTAGGCACGCATGGCAAGGTCTCACTGTCGTTGATTGTCTCCGCAGTACCACCCTGCGGATATCGGCGACATGCACGATTGCGTGACGCCCCTCATCGCAAGGACACCACCAGACCTTCCAGCTCGCGGATCAGTTTTTCCCGCATGGCGCGCTCATAATCCGCAAACCCAATCGCCGTCTGAACAAAGGCATCAGGCCCCAGGATCACTTCGGCCCGAAAGTAGGATGACAGCTCCGCAATCTCAGACTGACGGATGTCTCCGATGTCCGGATCATCGATCCCGATGACAAGGCCGTTGATCGTGATCCCGTCTTTGGCCAACTGCCGTTTGACCTCCCGTGGCCGGGGCCCAAGGTTGGATTTCCCATCACCAGATAAATCCAATGTCCGCTTCCAGCAGTCGCCTTGCTGGCGCAGGTGTCGCGCGCCTTCGCTCATCGCGACGCCCAGGGCGGTCCCCGGGCTGGCATCGCGCCGCACCGTCTGGCGCAGCGTTTCAATTACACTGTCCAAGGTCGCCCCACCGTCAATCTGGGTCCAAGGGACAACGATTGCCTGATCCGCCGGGCCGGACCATTCATACACCATCAGCCGCACCGGGGCGGAAGGCATCGCCATCAACTTGTTGCGGACCTCCGCACTGTCCAATGCCGCAGCAAGCCCGCCCATCTGCAACCGGTATTCGCGCGCATCTACAGAGCCCGAAACATCAAGCCCCAGAGCCAAAGCTTGACGACACTCTGCTGCGGCCCAACTTGGCCAGCTCAAGGCCAGCACCAGCGCCGCCGCCCGCATCATCCCTCAGGCTCCGCCAAAGCGTCCAATCCGCCGATCACCTTTGGTGACAGCTCCCGCACAAGCTTGCGCCGCATCGCGCGCTCATAATCGGCAAATCCGTTGGCGATCTCCAGAAAGGCACCGGGACCATGCAGCACTTCGGCCTGATAATAGGCGATCAACCCCACTTCGCCCTCGAAATCGGCGCCGTTCACCACCAATCCGTTTACGGTGATGTCATCAAAAGGAAATGCGCGGTAAGCCACCTGAGGGCCGAAACCATCGTTGTTCTGTCCATCGCCTGCCATGTCCAGCGTCTTGCGCAGACAGTCCGGCGCCGCTTCGAACAACCGGGCCCCGCGCCCTAAAGCGTAGCCCATGGCCGTGGGATAATTGGCATGTCCGCGCACGGAGGCCGCGACCCGCTCCGCCGCTTCCACCAACCGCTGATGGCTGTCGATGACCGTCCAGTCGAGCAAGACGTCATGTTGGTAGCGACCTGACCATTCATAGACCGCAAGCGCCACGGGCTGATCCGTTGCAAAGAAGGCCTCAATGACCTCTGGCGCCGTCAGGGCCGCGACAACGCCACCGCGTTGCAGACGGTCCTCCGCCGGGTCGACGGAGCTTGAGACATCCAGCGCCAACAGCAATGCCAGCCGACAATCTGCCCAGACGGCCCCGGGCAGCATCGCGACCAATGCCAGAAGGGCCGCGCGGATCATCCCTTGGGCTCCCTTGGGGAAGGTGCGCCGCCCACAACAGTTGCGCGCAATTCGCGCTCCAGCTTCATCTGGATGGCGCGCTCGTAATCCCGAAAGCCGTTCGCCTCGACCATAAAGGCGCCTGGGCCATGCAGGACCTCTTGCTGGTAGAACTGCGTCAGGCGATGCGGGGTCTGAAAATCCGCTGCATTCACGACCACCAGCCCATTCACCGTAACCTTGTCAAAGATCGGATCGGAGGCATAGACCTCCAAAGGGCGCGGCCCTTCGTTGTTTTCACCATCCCCTGCGATATCAATGGTGTGCTGCCAGCAATCCGGCGCGCGGCGCAGCATATCTCCGGCAAAGATCAGCGCTTCACCCATGGCAGTGGGAAACTCATTGTAGCTGCGCTTGCTGCGCCAGATGGACCGCACGGCGCTTTCAAGGGCTTGGGGCGTGTCAATCAGCGTCCAATCCAGGATGATCTCCTGATTGTAGCGCCCCGACCATTCGAAAACGCCCAAAGCGACGGGTGTGGGCGAGGCAAAGAACGCCTCTTTCACCGGGTCCGAAAGCATGGCGCTGACCATACCGCCCCGCTGCAGCGCATCTTCATCCGCATCGACCGAGCTGGAGATATCAAGCCCCAGCAGCAGCGCCAGCCGACACTCTGCTGCACCCGCAGGGACAGCAAGCGTCAAAGCCAGTGCCAGTGCTGCCGGGGCCTTGATCATCAGGTGTGTCCTACCAATGCCCGGTGTTTTCCATGCTGGCCCAGGGTTCTTGCGCGGGCAGGTCATCGCCTTCCTGCAAAAGCTCGATCGAGATGTTGTCGGGGCTGCGCACAAAGGCCATGTGGCCGTCACGTGGCGGCCGATTGATGGTCACGCCATTGTCCATAAGGTGCTGGCAGGTCTCGTAAATATTCTCGACCGTGTAAGCGAGGTGGCCAAAGTGGCGGCTGTCGCTGGGCAACCCGTCATCGCCATCCCAGTTATAGGTCAGTTCCAGATCGGCATGCCCATCCTGCATGTCGGGCGGGCTCAGGAACACCAGCGTGAAGCGGCCGCCCTCGCTGTCTCTGCGGCGGCGTTCGACCAGGCCAAGCATCTTGTAGAACTCGATTGATTTTTCAAGGTCTTTGACGCGTACCATGGTGTGCAGGTATTTGATTGGCATTGGCTCGCTCCTTCAATTTCAGATGTCACCCGGAACCTAGCATGCCCCCCAAGGGATGCCAGCGGCTCGCAGGAAATTGAGCGGGAAGGGGATCAGAAAGCCGACTTGATGCCGATGTTCAGGCCAACACGGTTCACATCGTAAAGCCCGATGTTGCTGTTGGTGGAGGAAGCCGAGAGGGTGACGGACGGATTGAACCCGTAGTAATCAATGTCTTTGAAGGTCGCCGTGACATCTGCAAAGACACGGTTGTCCTGCCGCCCGTCACGCGCATCGCGGCTGACGTCGTAGTCACGCCAGCTGGCCCCCAGTCCAAACTGAACCGCCGCACCCATGATCGGCTTGCGCAGGGCGAGGCCGGTGCGCAGGGTCACTTCGGTATATTCGGATGTCAGCTCTGGCGAGTCTGTGGCCGTCACGAAGATGCCAAGATAGCCCGAGTTGCCGGAGGCGAAAGACTGGGTGAGGCTTGCCGAGACGCCAATGGTATCAAGATCAGGTGTGGCTTGCCCCCATTGCCGTTCCAATTCGCCCCCAAAGCGGAACTGTCTTTGCGCGCTGGTGCGGTAGGACTGCTGCACCTGTGTGCGCAGGTAAGAGGCGTATCTCGATCCGCTGTACCAGGTCTGTCCGCCTTCGATATCCAGCGCAAACTCGCCTTTGCGATCGAAGTTGAGCCGACGGTACCCATAACCGCCAGAGAGCGTGCCGAAAGCAAAGTCCGACCCTTTGACGCTGTCATCCTCCAGATCATCGGTGATCGTGAAGGTCCGGTAGCTGAGCGCCAGTTTGGCGTCATGGGCTGTGGTTGGGGTCTGGTGAAAGCGGTAACGTGTGCGGACCGATCCGCCGATCTCAATGCCCGAAATCGCCTGCGCCTGATCGTCGAGATCAAACTCAATGGGTTCGCCAAAGAGGATTTCCGAAATCTGGTAGTTCAGCCGCGACCGGTCGCGCGCGCTGCCATTGTTGATGTTGGTGTTGGGGGCGAGGGTGAAGGTCAGGTCCGTCTTCCACGGATTGCGCTGTTTGACATACCGAAAGTCCCGCTTGGCCCGCTCGCGCAAAAGATCGTTCGGCGCATGCTGCGCCGCCCGCCGCAACCAAAGCTGCGCACGGGTGCGTTTGCCTTGGCTGGAGAGAACCTGCGCGGTGATCAGCGCGGCGGAGTATTTCTCGGCGTCCGTCTCGGAAAGCGCCCAGGCAGACCGTGCAGCACTTCGGGCGGTTCTGGTGTCACCGGTGTCACGGGATGCGCGCGCCAGAATGAGAAAGGCATTGAGATCATGCTCATCGCGCGCGAGCAGCGCTTCCGCGTAGCGTCGCGCGGTCTCCCCGTCGCCGCCCTGCAAGGCGACGACTGCGGCTTGCCGCAATTCATCAGCGTTGAGAGTGACCTGCGCCTTTACAGACAGCGTGAAGCAAAGGCTCAGCGCCGCTGCTACACCCCAGCTACGCGCCCCCTTGGGCATCATTCACGTGGTTGGCGATAGATTGTGAAACCGGTCGTGTCGCGCACAACTTCCGCAGAGGGGTCGACCGTCGTCTCGGTCACGATGATCCCCACCAATTCCTCTGCGTCGTCGCCCGAAACGATACCGTAGTACTGACCGGATTCGAACTGCACCCCATTGCCGGAATTGTTGGTGAAACGCGAGGTCAGCTCCCCTGCGATCTCGCCATTGGTGTCGAGCGCATTGGTTGAGATGGTGAAGACCGCCGTCGGAATCGCGGTCAGCGAAGCGTTGTTCCCGGTGTTGATACGCCCGATGATGTCATTGGTGATTTCATTGCCTGCCAAATCGAAGACGCGCCGGTTGAACAGGAAGCCGTCTACCGCGCCTTCAAACTGGCCGGTGTCCTCGTTGAAATCGTCGAAATCCAGCGCAATCTGCACGTCGGCGGTCGAATACTCAAGACCGCCCCGACCCTGATAGTCACGCAGGCCCGCGCCCTGACCGTTGTAAAGCGCTTGGCCTTCTGTCGGCAGGTTCACAGTCCCGTTACGCTCGTACACGAAGCCGCCAAAGCCGTAATTCACGTAGTCACCTGTTCGAATGATCGCGAACTCTGTTTGACCAGATCGGCTGATGCCGTAGATCGCACGGTGCCGCAGCTGACTGATCTGAGAATTCGGATTGGCGGGGTCATTCACCACATTGGGAGCCTCGTAAACAGCATAGTCTCCCAGGCTGCCGACTGCGACGCCGCGCTGATAGGGCTCAGCTTCCGATCCGTCAAAAGGCAGGTTGTCCACAATGAAGGTGTCGTTGGAGGCATCATAGGTCACGCCCTCGGCAAAACCGTTGCCTTCGTCAGAACGCGGCTCCTTGCGGAAAATCGTCGTATCCGGGGAAGGTGATGCCGTGCCCGGAGGGATCGCACCATTGCTGGTGATCGTCCCGCCGTCTTCCGGATCCGTTGTGCCGTCAGTCACTTCCTCTTCGCCAAACGGCGCATCGCCGCTGCCGCACCCGATAAGAAATGTGCAAAGCAACAGCCCTGCTGCGTTGATTTTCATGGTCGCCTGCCTACTCAGTCTGTTTTGCGAAACATTCCCGTGAAGGGAGTGGACTTGTCAACGGGCCTGCGCGGGCGGGGGCAATTACTTTGCGATGGGTGCCCAAAAAACAATACTGCATATCGGTGTTCCTGACGCGCGATCACCCAGATATAGTGGTGAGCGAATCCATCTTGCCATCCAAGGACCGCTGCCATGCCACTCAGCCCCGAACAGACCGCCGAAATCGAAGAGCTGCGCAGCACCACAGCCCCCACGCTGCGCGCCACCGTGCCCGGCATGGAGGCGCATCTCTACAAGGCCTACGATGTCCTCGACCACGGTTTTGTCCGCGTCATCGACTACATGGGCGATGA
>CAYUSM010000062.1:0-9544 GCA_964447345.1 uncultured Sulfitobacter sp.
CTGACGTGCCTTACTCGCCGTATTCTTTGTAAATGTCGCGCCAGGGACGGCTTTCGTAGGCCACGCGTTTGATGTTGATCAGGTGAAGTGCGGTGACGTTGTCAGACGTGATGGAGCCGGACCATGTGCCGGTGCCCAGCATGAAGGACGGCTCCAGATCGGTAGAGTATCCCATGCCACCCATGATTGCGGGCGTGTTGACCAGCACACGGCCTGTGGGCACCGTTGCGAACTTTGCCACCACTTCCGGGTCGTCACAGTGAATGACTGACGAATGCCCCCACCCCTCGAACCGCGCGATGGCCTGGGACAATTCCAATCCGTGCTCGCTGTTCTTGGCCTCGTAGAATGCCAGCACGGGGTTCAGCTTCTCTGCTGACAAAGGTCGCTGCCAGCCAATTTCGGTTTCCTCGGAAACGAGGCAACGGGTGCGTGGCGGGATAGAGAATTCAGCTGCATCGGCAAGCGCCTGCGGGGACTGGCCGACACGTTCGGCATTCATGGCCTGTTTCCCGGTGAAAATGACCTTTGCCAGACGATCTGCCTCGGCGGGTGTGCAGAAATAGGCCCCTTTCAGCTTCATTTCGTGCCGCAGGTCACGGGCGATTTCGGGGTCGGCGATGACGGCTTGTTCGGAGACACAGGCCGTGCCGTAGTCGAAGCACTTCGATGTCACGATCATTTCGGCCACTTCGGCAAGATCCTGACGCTTGGACTTGTGCACGTAGCAGGGCACATTCCCCGCCCCCACTGCCAGCGTGGGCTTGCCCGACGAATAGGCGGCTTTGACCATTGCAGGACCGCCGGTGGCCATGACGACGGAGGTACGGCGGTGGCTCATCAGTTCGGCGGTGCCCTGGATCGTAACTTGGTCCATGCATTGTATCAGCCCCTTGGGGGCGCCCATCTGTTCAGCGACACGGGCCATGATGCTGACCGTTTCCATCCCGCATTTGACACCCCTCGGGTGAGGCGCACAGACAATGGCATTGCCCGCTTTCACAGCAGACAGCACTTTGTAGATGATTGTCGATGTGGGGTTTGTCACCGGGATCAGGGCTGCCACCACGCCCATCGGCTCGCCAAAGGCGGCAATCTTCGTCGCATCGTCGCGCCAGAGCATCCCCAGCGTGGTGATATCGCGCAGATAATCGGCGACGGAGAGCGCGTTGAAGAGGTTCTTCACCCGCTTGTCGGGGACGTTGCCATAACCGGTCTCTTCGACGGCCAGCGCGCCCAGCCGCTCCGCTTCGGGCTCAATTGCGCGGGCCATCGCGTCGACTATGGCATCGACGTGGGAGGGATCAGTCCCAAGGAACTGCTTGTAGGCATCGAACGCCCGTTCGGCGGTCCGACGTGCGGCGGCGATGGATTGAAGATCAGCGTCCATCAGCGGCCTCCGGGGGTGAGCGCATCAAAGGTACGACGCGCATCATCGATGGTATTTGCGGTGATGCCCATGGTCTCAAGGCGACGGCCTGCGGCGGCAATGTCAGCATCAAGGATCGCACCGGTCAGTGAGATCATGGCCTGCGTCTGCGGCACGGCAACGCCTGCAAGCTGTGCCGCCGAACAGAGCGGCACCAGAGACCCAATCACCCCATCGCGCAGCATCTGACGGGCGGTGTTCCGGTCCGGTACGGGGCGGGTACCCTCGCCTTTGGCAGCGCCGGTATAGCTGGCGATCCAGTCTGGCGTATCTGGCAGGCCCCGAATGCCAAAGGCGCGCGCCACGGATTTGCGTTCTTCGGCAAGGGTTTCGATCAGGCGCATCTGGTCGGGGCCGATGAGATTGGCGAAGGTCTCGTTTTCGGGCAGCGGCACCCCACCCATGGGGATTTTCACGCCGCCAGAAATCAGGCCCGCGCCACCCATGATGAGTGCTGGTGTATCGACCGCGGCGGAGAGATCTGCAAAGCCGCTGGCAAGGACGGATTCGACCTCCTGCAGGTTCGGAAGGATATGCCTGAGGCCTGCAATCGCCTTACCGCGCCCGCGCGGCAGCGTGCTGGCGCAAACCGGGCCTCGGTCAGAGAGGTGCAGCGTAGTGCCTTCGGTGCGAAACCAATACGGCAGGCATTGCGCTTCAACCAATGTCACATCCGCTGTACAACCGCCCAGGCGAAGCATCCAGGCGGCTTCAACAGCGCCGAGGGAGCGTCCAGGAGCGAGGACCAGCACTTGCCCGTCGCTGAGGTGGTCCGCGAGGACCATCGCGTAGGTACGCTGTTTATGGATGGGGCCGGTCAGGAAGATCGCTTCGGCCTCCGCCACAGCAGCGTCCAATTCAGCCGTCAAAGCGACAGAGGCTTCACCTGAACCCACCTGATAGCTGCCAATTGGTCCTGCCCCGCGCAGAGCAATGCCGGAAGAAGCACGCATCAACTCCAACTCGCGCCCATAGGCTGAGAAAAGCGTCACGTCGCAATTCTCGGACAAGGCCAAAGCCGCGATCAGCCGCGCGTCAGGGCCACCGCCCAGCACGGCGATGCGTGTCAGGCGCGGGGCGTCCGGGGACGCAGAAGAACGGCTTGCAGAGGCCGCGCGCGCGAAATCCTCGAAATCAGCAGGCATGGGGGACCTCTGGCTTAGCTGCTCAGGCTATCAAGGATTGCCTCAAGCTCGTCATGGGGCCGCGCGATCACGTGGACCGAGACAACCTCACCCACCTTGTTTGCCGCCGTGGCACCAGCATCGGTCGCGGCCTTCACCGCGCCAACTTCGCCGCGCACGAGTGTGGTCACGAGACCGCCGCCTGCCTTCGTCTGGCCAACGATTGTGACGCTGGCCGCCTTGACCATTGCGTCAGCCGCTTCGATGGAGCCGACAAGGCCGCGGGTTTCGATCATACCAAGAGCCATTTGCCCGGGAGTGGGTGATTTCGCCATGGGGTTTTCCTCCGTAAGGTGTTCAGTTTGTTCGCTTAATTCAGGTTGAGATGTGTTCAACAATCGCCACGATGGCAAGATCAACAGGGGCTGATGACAGCCCCTGCGCCATGCGGGCGGCGGAGCCATGGGTCAGCAGGACCGTGTCGCCGACGCCTGCACCGACCGTATCGGGGGCGACATGAGCCGAACTCAGCACTTTGCCACTGGCGTCCACCACATCTACGATGAGCAGCTTTTGTCCAGTCAGCCTCTCGGCCTTTGCGGTGGCGGTGACGGTGCCTGTGACCTTGCCCAGCTGCATCGCTCAGAGTGTCCGCAGATAGCGGGCGGTCTCGACTGGCGTGACCTGTTCGGACACGAACCCTACCTCACGCTCGGCCATTTGCAGGTAAAGCTCCCACATATGCTCGCTGAGCACGTCCTTCAGCCAGTCTGACCCACGTGCCAGTTCAATGGCGGTCGGCGCATCGGTGGGCAACGGCTCGCCATGGAACTCTTCATAGGCATTTCCCAGCGACGGCTCGGTCGGCTGTATCCCCTGTTCGATCCCATCAAGGCCCGCCGCGATGTCGGCAGCCATGCGCAGGTAGGGGTTCGCGTCTGCGCCCGCATCACGCTTCTCGACACGGACGGCGCTGTCCTTGCCCTCGATGATGCGAATACCAACGGTGCGGTTGTCATAGCCCCAAGAGGTATTCGTCGGGCAGAAGGTATATGGTGCGATACGGCGGAAGCCGTTGGGTGTGGGCGAGCCGAGGATCGCGGTTTCGGCCATGCGCTTTTGAAGACCGGCGATGAAGTTCTTGGCCAGATCGCTAATCTTACCATCCTGCGCAAAGGCGTTCTTGCCGTCTTTCCAGAATGAGTAATGGGCGTGGAAACCGTTGCCGGAGTGTTCAAAGAACGGCTTTGGCATGAAGGTGGCGAGGTAGCCGTGTGCGATGCCCAGTTGGCGTACCAGGCTTTTGAACATCACCACATTATCCGCCGATTGCAGCGCATGGTCATAGCGTATGTTCACCTCGACCTGACCTGCTGCATATTCCGGGTTCGACTGTTCAATTGGCACGCCGCATTCGTTGATCTGGCTGCGGATTGGACCGACGATATGTTCCATCCGGGCAGCACGGCCAAGGCCGTAGACCTGAATGCCCTCGTCGCGGGGCTGACCGGTTTCGGGGTCCAGCAGGTAGAACTCAAGCTCCGCCCCAACCGAGACATCAAAGCCCATCTCCTTGGCGCGCTCCACTTGCCGGACCAATGCCTGCCGGGGGTCGATTGGCACCGGCTTATGGTCCATCCCTTCTGCGCGGGCGAATGAAACGGCAACACCTTCTTCCCAGGGCACCGGCACCGGTTTGGTCATCGGGAACATGTGCATGTCCGGGTAGCCGTTGTCGAAATTGACATATGGCGTGTCCCAGACGTCGCAGGTCGCATCGATGGCGAACATGGCAATAGACAGGGCATTGCCCTGTTCGCAAATCGTTTCCCAATGCGACGCGGGTATGCGTTTCCCACGCATGATCCCGTTCAAATCACCCAGGCCCAGAATGACCGTATGCGTGCCTTCGGGCAGGCTGAAGTCGGTAGTCATCTCGTTCTCTCCCTGTCGAGAATCTGATTGTTTTTGTATGTATTCTGTATACAGTATTCACGAATGCAGTGACCTGACAAGGAAAATTAGGCCAATGAGTGGAAATTCCTGCGTGGTGGTGGGAGGCGGGATTGCCGGGGTAATGACCGCCCTGCATCTGCAAAAGCGCGGAGAGAAGGTCACGCTGATCGACCGTTGGGAGCCCGGCCATGCACGGGCGGCCTCGACCGACTACAACCGAGTGATCAGGGCGATTTCGGGCCGGGATGAGTTCTACACCCGCTGGGCACGGGAAAGCCGCGCCATGTGGCTGGAGATGCAGGCCGAAAGTGGCCAGAATTTGATGTATGAATGTGGCGCCCTCATTCTCGCCACCGAAGGGCATTGCGATTGGGAGGACGCGACCGCTGAGACCTTTGATAAGGTCGGTGTGCCCTACTACAAGTTTTCTCCTGACGAGGTCCGTGCGCGGTTTCCCCAGTTCAAGGTGGATGAGATCAAATATGCGCTGTTTGAGCCAGAGGCGGGCCTGCTGATGGCCCATCGTTGCGTGATCACGGCACTCAAGATCTTCAAGGACGGCGGCGGTGTGGTCAAACGGGGCACCGTAACAACCGACGCGCAGGAACGTCCAATGCTGGATGGACAGCCCATCCGGGCTGATCTGATCGTAATCGCCACCGGTGCATGGATGTCCGAGATGTTTCCGCACACCATCAAACCGATCTCGTCCATCATGGGGATCAGCGTGCTTTATACTTCGACCCCGGATGGGTCCGACGCGTTTGATATGGAGAACATGCCCTGTTGGATCGACCATGGTCAGGGCAGTTTCGGCATCCCCTCTTCGGAAGGATCAGGGGTTAAGGCGGCGGTTGTTATTCCCAACACGCCCATCGACATCAACAACGACGAACGGTTGATCGAAAAGGCGTCGCTGTCCAAAACACGCACCTATATTCGGCACCGCCTGCCCGGCTTGGTCGGACAGCGGGTCGTAGATTCCAAGTTCAATCAGGTGATCCTGACCCCGGACACACATTTCATCGTGGATTGGCACCCCGAGCATCAGAATGTGCTGTTTGCAGGGGGATGCTCTGGGCATCTCTTCAAACATGGACCGGTGTTTGGGGATTTCGTCGCCGGGGTTGGCACCCGCGACTATGGCACGGCAGACCGCTTCAAGATCGCGAACCGCCGCAAGCTCAGCCCCAAGGAAAGCCCGTCAGGTCGGTGACATATCAGCATAGATGGTCGCGTTCGGGCAGCGATCAGTATTAAAGTCGACACCCAGATCAATAGCGTTCTGACAGGCCGTCGCGCATTGACAGCTTCCGCATGTGGTCGCCAGTTCAAGCGCCAGGCCGTGATCCGCATCAATCATCTCAGGGGTGACACCGAACCTGGCGGCCAGAACCTCCATCCGGGCACGGGTGCCGTCCTTGCTGCTGATCAGCTGGTTGTAGTCAATGCGCGACAGACCCATGTCCGCCAGTTCAAAGTCCGTGGGCGGCCTTTCGCGGCCATTGAAGAAGTCCTTCATGAGCGTGAAAATCGACATGGTTGTTTCCTCCCGAAACGGAAATTCGAGTGGAAGATAGGCGCTGAGTCGTCCTGCCGTCCTTGATCTGGATCAGGTCAGCGGTGGGACTGGCACGTGATGCCAAGGCGTTCCACCTGGGTGCTCAGACGGCGGTCGTGGGCCCAGAGACGAATACCCCGATGCATCAAGCAGGAAGCAAGTAATTTCTCTCTGTTGTAGTAAAATACCAAGTCAAAGGAGCGGAACAATTCCGCGACAGGTCCACACAAGCGCCAGCAGGTCCTCAAGCTCAACGGGATGTGCATGATCTCTCTCCTAGTCCCATGCGCATCAAACAGTACATCATTTGATAATGATCAGGATGCACCCTCCGTCAGGTGGGAGCGAAAGAAGTCCCCCGCCTGCTTGGCGAAGAGGTCTGCAGACACATCGCTGGCATCAAACTGCGCGATGGCTTTGTCAGCGTCTTCTTCCGGCAGAACCTCTCCCCGGCTGCGCCGCAGAAAAGTGGATACGTACTCCGGTGAATACTCCGGGTGGAATTGGACGGACATCGCGGGAAAGTCGTAGGCCAGTGCGGCAACCGGACAGTAGTCAGCCTGGCCAATCACCTCCGCCCCCGGCGGGATCTTGGTCACCTGGTCCTGATGCCACACATGGCCGGTGACCGTATCTTCCCCAATCTCGAAAGCCCGGACGCCGATTTCAGGTGGGCCCACTTTCTCAGCTTTGCCGCCAAAAACATCCGCCATGATCTGATGGCCAAAGCAAACACCGAAAAGCGGTTTATTAGCCGCTCGCGCGGCAATGAGCCAGTCGCGCAGCGGCTGCATCCAGGGTGTATCGTCATAGACGCCTTTGTCCGAACCAGAGACGATGTACCCGTCATAAGCTTCCGGCGGTGGCAACGGATCGCCTTCCACCACATAGATCACGGAGTACTCCGCATCGAGGTCACGCCCGGCCCATGCGGCCAACAGATCACCAAACTTGGCTTGGTCGTGCTGGTATTGCTCAAGCCAGACACACAGATCGAGAACCGCGATCCTCACCAGTCGTAAGCCCTGTCGATGCCCGCCATCTTGACCCCCGTAAAGGCGGAGGCCTGAAAGCTGAGTGCGCGCAAGTCTTCCACTTCAAGGTTGTGGACAGAGGATTTCCCGCAGGCTTTGGCGAGCGCCGTGATTTCCATGGTCATGGCCGTCAGGTAACGGGCAATCCGTTCTGCACCGGCGGTCGGGTCCATGCGTTTCTCCAGTTCAGGGTCCTGCGTGGCCACACCCACTGGACAACGGCCAGTGTGGCAGTGGTGACATGCCCCCGGAGAGGTGCCGAGAGCGGCGTAGTCATCAAGGTAGCGCGGCGTGTTGCAGCCCAGAGCGATCATCGCGGCATTGCCGATCATCACGGCATCCGCACCAAGGGCAATGCATTTGGCGGCATCCACACCGGACCGGATGCCACCTGCCGCAACTAAGGACACCTTGCCCGTCATACCACATTCATCAAGCGCCTCACGTGCCGCGCGGATGGCGGACATCGTCGGGATGCCCGTGTGATTGAGCAGCAGTTCAGGCGAAGCCCCTGTGCCACCCTCGGCCCCGTCCACCACGACAACATCTGCACCGGCTTTGGCGGCCACGGCCACGTCGAACCGGGGCCGTGTCGCGCCCATCTTGATGAAGATCGGCACCTGGTAGTTCGTGGCGATGCGCAGTTCTTCAATCTTCACGGCGAGGTCATCGGCCCCTAGAAAATCTGGGTGGCGGATGGTGGAACGTTGATCGACCCCCTCAGGTAAGGTGCGCATCTTGCTGACACGGGGGGAGACCTTCATGCCCAGAAGCAAACCACCTGTGCCCGGTTTGGCCCCCTGCCCCACAACCAATTCAAGTGCGTCGGCACGGCGCAGATGGTCAAGGTCCACACCGTAGCGGGCGGGCGACATCTGATAAAGGAGGCGGGACGACGCAGCGCGCTCTTCTTCCAGCATGCCACCTTCGCCGGTGCAGGTCATGGTGCCAACCTTGGAGGCTCCGTGGCCAAGAGACGCTTTGGCCGACGCAGATAAGGCGCCAAAAGACATCGAGGCGATGTAGATGGGAATGTCCAGTTCCAGCGGCTTTTCGACGATCCCGCGACCGCCACCGAGGATTGTCTTGGTCTCACATTTCTCGCGATATCCTTCCAGCGGCAGGCGGGTCATCGTCGCAGGCACAAACGTCAGATCGTCGAACGTCGGCATCTGCTTGTTGAAGGTGTTGTAGCCACGCACCTGATAGCGGCCCAATTGTGCGAGCGCGTGCACCTCCGAGATCGCCTCGGGCGTCCAGCGGGTTGAGCCGCCTTCATCATAGGAGGATGGCACGCCAGCAGGGCGACCCTCAACAGCTCCGGCATCGCGGAAACGGATTTCGTCTTCGGGAGCCATTTCAAATGGGTATTCGTAAGGCGCGTCTATCTTGGCATGGTCCATGTCGCCGCCGTTCACGACGCCTGCCTGTCCGCCATCCTTCGTATCGTTTGCCATCATTCTCTCCCTAGGGGCGGCGGGGTTCACCCCGCCGCGTGGCCATGTTTCAAATCATCAACCACGCGCTGGCATCGCGGCTTTCAAAATACCAAAGCCGCTGGCCCGAGATCATCTTGCGCCAGTCCCGCGATGAATCCACCAGCCCCAGTGGCTCAAGGATCGCATCGACCTCGGCCACTTCTTCCGCAGTCGGCTCCACAACGTTCACGTCTACGCCAAGGCTTTCAACCGGACCGGCAACCCAGACCTCGCCTTCCCAAAGCGCATCAGCGCAGGACTCCCCTGCCCCGCCAAGAGCGATGATCCTGCCGGCATGCGCCATAAAGCCCGACTGGTAGCCAATCTTGCCCTCAACCACGATGTTGCCGCCTTTCATGGCAACACCACAGCGCGGCCCGGCGTCTCCCTTCACGTGAATGGTGCCACCAATCATCGCGGCACCGCAGGACATACCTGCGCGCCCACCAACTTCGATATGACCCTTGGCCATACCTTCGCCCGTGGCCCAGCCGCTGTTGCGTTCGATGCGGATATGGGAGCCGGTATTCAGCCCGCCGCAATAATAACCAACCGAGCCTTCAAACGTGATATCGGCACCATCGGGCAAACCAACGCCAAGGTTGTGCCGCGACAGCGTGTTGACCACGCGAATGGGTTTGCCGGTTTTGCAAGCGGCCTGCAGCTCTTCGTTGATTTCGCGGATCGGGCGCTTGCCAACCTCGATGACGATCTCGCTCATGCAGCCATGCTCCGGTTACCGACACCCCAAATGCCATAGAGGCTGGGACCGTCGTGGTTGATCACGTCGCACTCGTCTGCAAAGACTTCGCGTACCGCCTGTTCCTCGGTAGCAGCCGCCAATTCGCCTGCCTGTTCTATGACCACCAGCGGCTTCATCGCAAAGCGATCTTTCGCGTACCCAATTCCGTCCTGCGTGGCGATCATGAAGGTAAAGACGCCGTCGATCGACGTGATCGATT
>CAYUSM010000062.1:9644-14589 GCA_964447345.1 uncultured Sulfitobacter sp.
CCGTCCTGCGTGGCGATCATGAAGGTAAAGACGCCGTCGATCGACGTGATCGATTTTTTCAATGCCTGCTCCATCGTCAGACCCTGCTTCATCTGGTCGGAAACCCAGACGGCGATCAACTCGCTGTCGTTTTCCGTCAGGAAGCGGTAGCCCTGCCTTTGCAACCTGTCCCGCCATGTGAAGTAATCGGTGATCTGGCCGTTGTGCACGATGGCCACGTCGGAGAATGGACGCGCCCAGAACGGATGGCTGGCGTTGGGCAGCACGCTCGATTCCGTGGCAAGCCGCGCATGGCCAAGGCCGTGCGTCCCAACCATGTCGTGGACTTTGTGTTTCTCGCTGACCTGCTCCGCGCCGCCGATATCCTTGACGATTTCAAGCGATCTTCCGCAGGACTGGACTTCGATCCGGCCTGAGAGTTCGTCGGTCTCTGATGTCCACGCCGCAAGGTCACGCGGGTCACTGATTTCCATCCGAAAGCAATAGTGCTTGTTTTCGTCTGACACGATTTGCGGGTCGCTCAGGAAGTCGCCGCCATGCTCTTTCAATGTTGCGCGAAAAAGCTCCAGATCCGCATCCATCTGGCTCTTGTCAAATCCCATCCCGCGCAGGACATAGCCGCTGTCCATTGGCGCACCATAGACCGCAAACCCGGTACTATCCGCGCCGCGATGCTCCTGTGCAGCCATCAAGGCCACAAGGTCTTTACCAACCGTGCCGGGAGCGTTCAGAATCCGCCCTGCAATACCACACATGCGCCTTCCCCCTGATCGTGGAATCTCATCTATGGATACTGTATACAGTATTCAGCCTGTGACAAGAGGCTCGTTGCACCAGCTGTTTTTTTGTATACAGTGTTCAGAATACGATTTCGAGGACGCTTCATGGCCCTGCGCAGTATCACCACCCAACGTCGCCGATTGGCCGATGAAGTCTACGATCAACTGGTTCGGGCCATCATGGACAGAGAGATCGGCCCAGAGGACAGGCTCGTTCAAGAAAAGCTCGCTGCAGAACTGGATATCAGTCGCACACCCGTTCGGGAAGCCTTGTTACGGCTTGAAAAGGAAGGTGTGCTGCACCTCGCGAACTCTGGCGGGTTCCGCCTGGCCAAAATCAGTGAAGAAGAAACGCTGGAGCTTTATCAGGCGCGGGCAGCCATCGAAGGTCAGGCCGCGCGCATTCTGACGGCACGTGGTGACGTGGAAGAGCTGGAAAAACTGCGCGTCTTGATCAGGCAGACCGAGGATTTGAAAAATCCAACCACGCGCGATTACTTTGTCGCAAACCGCACCATCCACCGTGCCTTTATGGTTGCTGCCGGAAACCGGTTTCTTCTTGAAATGTTTGATATGATCTGGGGGCGGGCAATGGCGTTTCACCTCTTCGCCGCCATCGAGAATGCGGATATCTCCAAATCCCTGGGCAATCATATCGAACTGGTGGACGTGATCGCGAAAGGCGATCGCGGCGAAGCGCTGGAGGCCTTCACGGCACATATCCAGGAAGGTTTCGAGCTGCATCTAACCGGTATCCGCCGCAGTGCCTGACCTGACTTTCTGACCTCCCGTCACACTTGCAAAGCTGTTCAAAGGCTGGAAGCCTGTCCTTTGGACGACGCAAGCTGAATTTTGCGGAATGACGTTCCGTTCTGCGGGATTGTGGCCTGCGAATTTCCTGCATAGTCTGACGGTACAGAGTCGGCACGCCGTGGAGGACGGCAGCCGGCCTTCTGCCTTGGGAGGGGACAGATGCCATCAAATGAGGGGCCGCAATGACGGCCATGACGCCCGAAGACGCCGTGCGGCACGTGGTGACGCATGAACCTGCTTTTGAAGTGCACAACGTCGATGTGCGCGGCGTGACGGTCAAAGCGTTCAAGAACATTCCGCCGACGGTTCCAGCGCTTCTCACCGCAGGGTGGGAAAGACACGGAAACGGGGCGTTGGAGTATCTCGCTTACGAAGACGAAAGCTACACCTACGCTGAATTCACGACATTGGTTGCGCGCATGGCTCAAGCGCTACAGGACGATTTGGGGCTGAAGCAGGGTGACCGTGTGGCGATTGCCATGCGGAACTATCCCGAATTGTTGGTTCTCGTGCTGGCGATTTCGTCTTTTGGTGGTGTCGTTGTGTTCGTGAATGCCTGGTGGACCACTGAAGAGCTGGACTATGCCCTGCAGGATAGCGCCGCAAAGGTTGTGTTTGCTGATGGATCGCGAATGGCGCGGCTGATGCCATTGCGGGATGAACTGGGTCTCACCCTGATTGGTGTGAGAGACGCCGAAGGGCAAACGGAGCAGGACTTTTCGGCACTGCGAGACAATGCTGCCTCAGACCAATTGCCCGAGGCCGATATCGATACAGACGATGACTTCGCGGTGATGTATTCCTCTGGCACCACGGGCCATCCCAAGGGTGTTGTGCAAACCCATCGTGGGGCTGTGAACGCGGTCTTTTCTTGGCTCTTGCAGTCTGTGATCGCCCCCCTGGTCGACCCGCCCGCAGAAGACGCCCCGGAACCGCTCCGCCCTTCGGCGCTGGTGGTGACGCCACTCTTTCACGTGACGGCCACCCATCCGCTTTTCCTGCTCAGCCTGCCTGCCGGTGCCAAGATCACGTTGATGCACAAATGGGACGCGGAAGAAGCCGTGCGCCTGATCAGGGACAACAACATCACGCGATTGCTGGGGGTGCCTACGCAGTCTGCCGAGCTGATGGAAGCCGCCAAACGTATGGGCGAGACACTGCCCATGATGGACTACATCGGTGCGGGCGGCGCAAAGCGTCCCGGCGCACAGGTGGCTCAGTTGGGAGAGACCTTCCCCAATGCGGGCATTGCGACCGGGTGGGGGATGACAGAAACCAATGCCCTTGGCATCGGAATGATTGGCGATGAGTACAAAGCCCGCCCGGAAGCCGCAGGCAAGCTGCACCCGCCGGTGCAAGAGTTGCAGATCATTGATGATGACGGCAATTCCGTGCCCAACGGGACCATCGGCGAGATCGTCGTGAAAGGTCCGCAGGTCATGCGGTGCTACCTCAACAAACCTGAGGCCACGGCAGAGACGGTTGTAGACGGATGGCTGCGTACGGGTGACCTCGGCACGCTGGATGACGAGGGCTATGTCACGATCCTCGACCGCAAGAAGAACATCATCATACGCGGCGGCGAAAACATAGCCTGTCTGGATGTGGAAGGCGCATTGCACCGGCATCCGGATGTTCTGGAAGCGGCGGCCTTTTCAGTCCCTGATGACCGACTTGGCGAAACCGTTGGCGCGGCCGTGCAATTGCGGAATGGCGCTGTGCTGACGCGTGATCAGATGGCAGCCTTTCTTGACGGTCATCTGGCCAAATTCAAGATCCCCGCGCATCTCTGGACACAAAGTGACCCGCTGACCCGGGGTGCTACCGACAAGATTGACCGCCGTGCTATCCGCGCGACCTGTCTGCAAAAACAAGAGGCCAAAGTATGAAGACCCCGACAACCGAAGAAATTGGCGCCTACATTGCCGAGGCTGGCAAGTTGGCATGGGAAGTGCCCGGCCTGTCTGACGACACGCCGCAACGCGAGATCAACTCCGTTGGCATCATCGGTGCCGGGACCATGGGCGGCGGCATTGCGATGAACTTTGCGACGGCTGGGATCCCCGTGACGATTGTCGAGACGACACAGGAAGCACTGGATCGGGGTCTGGGTGTGGTGCGCGGAAACTACCAGCGTTCTGCCGACAAGGGCAGGTTCCCGCAGGAGGAGGTTGACGCACGGATGGGCCGCTTTGATGGGCGTCTTTCCATTGCCGATCTTGCCGATTGCGACCTCATCATCGAGGCGGTGTTCGAGGATATGGAGCTGAAACGCAAGATCTTCACCGAACTCGACAAGGTGATGAAACCCGGTGCGATCCTGGCCACAAACACCTCCGCGCTCGACATCAACGAAATCGCGGGCATGACCAAGCGGCCCGAAGACGTGATCGGCCTGCACTTCTTCTCTCCTGCCAACGTGATGAAGCTCTTGGAGATCGTGCGCGCCAAACACACCGCTGACGACGTGGTCGCCACCTGTATGGACCTTGCCAAACGCATCAACAAGATCGCCACGCTGGTGGGCGTCTGCCCCGGCTTTGTCGGCAACCGCATCCTCTTTGCCCGTCAGAAGCAGGCCAACAAGCTGGTCTATCAGGGCGTCATGCCCTGGGACGTCGATGCGGCTTTCAACGCCTTTGGTCACAAGATGGGACCGTTCCAGATGATGGACCTTGCCGGTCTCGATATCGGGTGGTCGAAGGGAGCCAAGACCGAAAGCCCGATCCGCGACGCGCTGTGTGAAATGGATCGCCGCGGTCAGAAGACCAAGGCGGGCTATTACGATTACGACGAAAACCGTCAGCCGATCCCATCGGATGTGACCGCAGGTATCATCCGCGATATCACCGGGGCGGAGCCCAGCACCATGAGCGCTGAAGAGATCATCGAGATTTGCATCTATCCGATGATCAACGAAGGCGTCAAAATTCTCGAAGAGAACAAGGCGCAGCGGCCCTCGGACATCGATGTGGTCTGGCTCAACGGCTATGGCTGGCCTGCGGACAAGGGCGGGCCGATGTACTACGGTGACATGGTCGGGGCTCAGGCCGTTTTGGACCGGATGGAAAAGCTGGGCGCGGAGGATGCGGAGTTTTCGCCTGCTGACACGCTGCGCGAGATCGCCAAGAACGGCGGCACATTTATCGAGATCGACACCGGAGGGCTGAAAGTATGAGCTACGAATTCATCACGGCGGAAAAGAAGGGCCATGTCCTGCTGGTCACGATGAACCGGCCAGACGTCTACAACGCCGTTCACGTTGATATGCACAACGAGATGGCCGATTGCTGGGACAGCTTTGCCGCCGATCAGGACCTCTGGGTTGCTGTGCTGACCGGCGCGGGCGACAA
>CAYUSM010000063.1:0-14414 GCA_964447345.1 uncultured Sulfitobacter sp.
AGCTGATCATCGCGGATGAAGCTGTATCGGCTTTGGACGTGTCGGTGCAGGCGCAGGTGCTGAACCTGATGATGGAGCTGCAAAAGGAGATGAGCCTGAGCTTCCTCTTCATCAGTCACGACATGGCCGTGGTGGAACGCGTGAGCCATTACGTCGGTGTGATGTATCTGGGCCGGATCGTGGAACTGGGCCCGCGCGACCGCGTGTTCGAGAACCCGTTGCACGCCTATACGCAGGCGCTGATGAAAGCGGTGCCCATCGCCGATCCGCGCAAGCGCAAGGAAGAGAAGGATCTCAACTTCAAACCGATCCCGTCACCCATTCATCCCACCAGCTATGAGGCAAAGCCGTCCGAATATGTCGAGGTGCATCCGGGTCATCACCTGCTGATCACCGACAGCGGGTATTGATCATGGCAATGCGGCTTTCCCCGTTTGACATCATGGAGAAGCTGATCAGCTTTCCCACCGTATCGAGAGATACCAACATACCGCTGATTGATTGGGTTGCGGACTATCTGGGCAGCCACGGCATCGAAAGCCACCGCTACATTGATCCCGAACAGCCCAAACACGCGCTCTTTGCCCATGTCGGCCCCTGGGAAGAGGGGGCCATCGTGCTGTCCGGCCACACAGACGTCGTCCCCATTGATGGCCAGCCTTGGGACAGTGATCCCTTCAGCGTGGTGGAGAAGGACGGCAAGTATTTCGGCCGTGGCACCTGCGACATGAAAGGCTTTGACGCGCTGGCGCTCTGGGCCTTGGTCGAAGGTAAATACGGCGACCTCAAGCGGCCATTGCAGATCGCGTTCAGCTTTGATGAGGAAGTCGGTTGCACCGGCGCACCGCCGATGATCGAAGCCATGCAGCCGGTGTTGCCCAAGGGATCGGCCGCCATCATCGGGGAGCCTTCCAAGATGCAGGCCGTGACCGGCCACAAGGGCGGGACCGGCTTTGACACCCATGTGATCGGGTTCGAAGTGCATTCCTCGATGCTGCACAAGGGCGTGAACGCGATCATGGCCGGGGCCAAGCTCATCGAGTGGGCCAACCAGATCAACACGCAAAACATGGCTGACAAGCCCACAGACCTGGCCGCGATGTTCGACCCGCCTTTCACAACGCTGCACGTCGGTATGATTTCCGGCGGGACTGCGCACAACATCACGGCCAAGGACTGCCATTTTGCCATGGACTTCCGAGTGGTTCCGGGCGAGGACAAGGACAAGTGGGCCATGGAGTACTTGCAAAAGGTGCGAGAGGTCGAGGCCGAGATGCAATCGGTTGTGCCCGAGACCCGGATCGAGATCACGCCGCGGTTTGACGTGCCGGGCCTTCGACCCGAAGAGGACGGCGAGGCGGAAACGCTGGTGCGCCAGATCACCGGAGACAACGCCAGCCACAAGGTCAGCTATGGCACCGAGGCGGGGCAGTTTCAGGACGCAGGCTACTCTGCCGTCATCTGTGGCCCCGGCAGCATTGAGCAGGCCCATCAGCCGAATGAATACATCGAAGTGTCCGAATTCAACGCGGGCCACGATTTCATGAAGAAACTGATCGCCCGGCTGGCGGCCTGATCACGCGCTGCTGCGGGGTCCCGCGCCAAAAAGATAGCCAAACCATCAAAGGTAAGGAGTCCATGCAGGCTTTCCCGATCTCCGAAGCCACACCCATCAGCTATGCCGCCCCGTTGCCAGAACGTGCAGAGGTTGTTGTGATCGGTGGTGGTGTCATCGGGGTCTGCACAGCCCTGTATCTTGCGCAGGGCGGACACGATGTGGTGCTGCTGGAAAAGGGCCGCATCGCGGGGGAGCAATCGTCACGCAATTGGGGCTGGATCAGGCAGCAGGGGCGTGACCCTGATGAGTTGCCCATCATGGTAGAGGCCATCGGACGCTGGCAGGAGCTTGCCAAACAGACCAATCAGGATTTCGGGTTGCGGCAGGGCGGCGTGACCTACTTTGCCCAGACCGCAAAGCAATTGGCACGATACGAGGCATGGCTACCCCATGCCCATGCTCAGGGCGTTGACACCCGCATTCTGACCGCGACCGAAGTCAGCGCCCTGTTTCCCGGCATCCGAGGTCAGATTGCCGGTGCCCTGCACACCCCGTCCGACATGCGCGCCGAACCCTGGCAGGCCGTCCCGGCCCTTGCCGCGATTGCCCGGCGGGCCGGGGCCCGGATCAGGGAGGGCTGCGCCGTGCGCGCCCTTGACATCGCGGCCGGGCGTATCTGCGGTGTCATCACGGAAGCGGGCAGCATCGCGACCTCGAACGTTGTTCTGGCGGGCGGTGCCTGGTCCTCGCTTTTTCTGCGCAATCACGGCGTGTCGATCCCGCAGCTTTCTGTGCGTGAAAGCGTGGCGGCAACGCAGCCCTTGCCAGAGGTTAGCATGGGGGCCGCCGCGGACAACCGCGTCGCATTTCGCAGGCGCGCCGATGGCGGATATACCCTGTCGCCTGCGGGCATTTCCGAACTCATGATCGGACCAGACGCTTTTCGCGCTTTGCCAAAGTATCTCCCACAGCTTCGGGCGGCGCCGTTCAAGCAGAGCTATCTGCCCGCAGCCCCGCGCGGATTTCCCGACGCCTGGGGCACACCGCGGAGTTGGTCAGCAGACGCGCGCAGCCCCTTTGAAGACATGCGTGTGCTTAACCCCGCGCCGAACATGGGCCAGATCAGGCGTCTGTTGCGCCGCTTTGCCACGCTTTTTCCAACCCTGCCGCCCGCGCGGGCGCGCAGCGTCTGGGCGGGCATGATTGACACGATGCCGGATGTCGTGCCCATCGTGGATCATATGCCGCAGATACCGGGCTTGGTGGTGGGCACGGGCATGTCCGGCCACGGCTTTGGGATCGGCCCCGCCATGGGGCGCGTTTTGGCCGCACTGGTCACTGGCGACCCGCTGGGGCATGATTTGACCAGATTTCGCAGCACCCGGTTCGACACACCGGGCGCGGTTCGGCTTGGTCCAGCGCTCTGAGCCGCCGCCAAAGGGAGAAGACTTTGCCGATCAAAAACCGTTTTGCCGAGACCCATGCCGAGATCACGGCCTGGCGACGGCACCTGCACCAGCACCCCGAGCTTGAATTCGACGTCCATGAGACCGCCAAATTCGTGGAGGAAAAGCTGCGCAGTTTCGGGATCACGGACATCACTACCGGGATCGGCAAGACCGGCGTGGTCGCCGTGATTGAAGGGCGCAGCAATACCTCTGGTCGCGCCGTGGGCTTGCGCGCTGATATGGATGCGCTGCCGATCATGGAGGCGACCGGCCTGCCGCATGCCTCAAAGGTGCCGGGCAAGATGCACGCCTGCGGGCATGACGGGCACACCGCAATGCTGCTGGGGGCCGCGCAGTATCTGGCCGAGACCCGCAACTTTGACGGCCGCTGTGTGCTGATCTTCCAGCCTGCCGAAGAAGGCGGCGGGGGCGGCAACGAGATGGTCAAGGACGGTCTGATGGAGCGCTGGGGCATCGATGAGGTCTACGGCATGCACAACATGCCGGGTTACCCGGTTGGCGAATTCGCGATCCGCAAAGGCGCGCTTCTGGCTGCGGCCGATCAATTCGAGATCATCATCGAAGGGCAGGGCGGCCACGCCGCTGCCCCGCATGAAGCGATTGACACCAATCTGGCCGCCGCCCACGTGGTCGTCGCCCTGCAAAGCATCGCCAGCCGCAACGTCGACCCGATCAAACAGGTGGTCGTTTCGGTCTGTACCATCCGGTCGGACACCGAAAGCCACAACATCATTCCCCAGACCGTCAAGCTGATTGGCACGGTCCGGACGCTGGACGAGGATGTGCGCGACCTCACAGAGCAGCGTCTGCGCGATGTCACAACCCATACGGCGGCAGCATATCAATGCACGGCTAAGGTGGATTATGAACGCGGCTATCCGGTTACGGTGAACCACGATACCGAAACGGACTATGCCGCTGATATCGCGGAAAAGATCGTTCCCGGCGTCTGGCGCGATACGCCGCCCATCATGGCGGGAGAGGATTTTTCCTACATGCTCAACGTGCGTCCGGGTGCCTACATGATGATCGGCAACGGGGTGGAAGGGGCCACGGTGCATCACCCCAAGTACGACTTCAACGATGAGGCAATCCCGGCAGGGTGCTCATGGTTTGCCGAGGTGGTGGAGACGCGGCTGCCTGCGGGCTAACCCGTCCCACCTATGGCCTGTCACCCGTTCCAAAGCGCTGTGCCGGGATGGAACTGTGACCAGGCAAACCAGAAGGCCTGATGGCTGCCCAGATCAGCACCCGAGGCATCAACGGCGCGAATGCCACCCGCGTCGAGCTTGAGGCGGACATTTTCATAGGCAATCTCTGCCCCGCTGCGCAGGGCCAAGAGCGCCTTGCTGCGCTGGAAAGCCACGGGTTTGCCGGAGGCGGTGACGACACCGATAACGTCTTCGTGGACTGACAGGCGGGGGTCTACGTCACCCACGGGAAAGATGGGGCCGTTGGCGTCGCGCCCGTTGCGGAAATCAAAGTCCCGCCCCAGCGCCAGCGCCTCGACCAATACGGTTGTCTCTGGATGTGCTTCCTTCCAGGCCCCCCATTCGGTCGTCACAACGCTGGCCTGTTCCAGCTGAATGCCTTTTTCAGCCAGCGGGCCTGTCACGGCTGTGCCCAGAAAGGTGTCAAAGACCGAATAGGTATTCACGTCATACATCACCTTGTTGGACCGGATCAGCAGCCCCGAGGTGCGCAGGACCGGGCGCTTTACCCCTGCAGGCAATCCGTCGGTGAAATAGGCCTGCATCGCCCCGCAAAGCGTGCAATAGGGAATGCCCAGATCGCGCCCGCCCAGCGTGTCGTTCACCATCTCGCGGACCTCCATGATCCGGCGGGGATAGGCGCGGTATGCGCCGTTCACCTCGATCCCGAAGACGATGTCGTCATCCTTCAACCAAGTGGCTTCCTCTGCGGTGCTCACCTCCGGATTGTCAGCGGCAGGAATGCAGTTGCAGGGCGCATCCGTCTGATCATAGGGCCGGTCGTCAATCACCACACCGCCCCAGGACACCATGCGCCAGTCAATCGTGCCCGGCACGAATATCTTTTCCCAGCCGGGGATGATGTTGGTAAAGATCGAACGTTTCGCTTCCAGATAATCGGGTGGTGCGGGGATGTCCCAGGCGATCAGATGATCTGTCACAGCCCCCCAGGGGTTTTGCCGGGGTTTGTCGATTTCAAGCAATTGGGCCGCTGCCTCGCTCAGCTGCGAGGTCAGACGCTGGCCGGGCGCGAAGCGCATCAGATCACTGATGATCCAGACAAGTCGAGGATCTTTTGATGCGGCGATCTGGGTCAGCGCTTGTTCCTGTGCGCTGCCCCATTGACCTGCAGTGAACGTGTCAACGGCAATTGCCTTTACCGCATCGGCGACCTCTGCCGAAAGCGGCCCGTCAGGCACTGGCGGAGGGCTGCCATAGGCCTCAGTCACGTAGTCCGGCAGTGGCTCTGACTGCGCCAGAGCAGGCGCGGACCAGAGGGCCGTCAGGATCAGCAGCAATGCCGTGAAGAGTGCCCACGTCAGGTCGCGGCTTTGTGTTTGGGTCATGAATTGTCCTTTCGGGCAGCATCCGGGTCGTTGAACGGCATCACCTGCCAAGCGCCGCTGCCGTCACCTTCTGCGCAAATGCCCGGTGCGGCCAATCACGATCTTTCATGATCAGGTGAGCAGACTGAAACCGGCACTTAAGTGCATAGAGGGGCAGCCGTCCTTTCCTATTGGCGCGGCACAGCCTAAGTAACTGTCAAACGAAACGCCCGAGAGGAGCCCTCATGCCCGTCAAGAACCGCTTTGCCGAATTGCACGCCGACATCACAGCCTGGCGACGGGATTTGCACGAACACCCTGAAATCCTCTTCGAAACACACCGCACCTCTGCCACGGTTGCCGAAAAGCTCCGTGCTTTTGGGTGTGATGAGGTGGTTGAAGGCATCGGGCGCACGGGTGTTGTGGGGGTGATCAAAGGCAAAAGCCAGACTTCCGGCAAGGTGATTGGTCTGCGTGCGGACATGGATGCCCTGCCGATCCATGAAGAGACCGGTGTCGAATATGCCTCAAAGACGCCCGGCGCGATGCATGCCTGCGGTCATGACGGGCACACCGCGATGCTGCTGGGGGCCGCGCGGTACCTGGCCGAGACCCGCAATTTTGACGGCACCTGCGTGGTGATCTTTCAGCCCGCCGAAGAAGGCGGCGGCGGCGGAAAGGTCATGTGCGACGACGGCATGATGGACCGCTGGGGCATTCAGGAAGTGTATGGCATGCACAACTGGCCAGGCATGCCCACAGGCTCTTTCGGCATCCGCACCGGTCCTTTCTTTGCGGCGACGGACCTGCTGGATATCGAGGTTGAAGGGCTGGGCGGTCACGCGGCCAAGCCAAACGAGACAATTGATACAACGGTCGTGGCCGCGCATATCGTCACAGCCCTGCAGACCATTGCCAGCCGCAATGCCGATCCGATTGGCAACATCGTGGTCTCGATCACCTCGTTTGAGACATCGTCAAAGGCGTTCAATGTAATCCCGCAAACGGTGCAGATGTACGGCACGGTGCGCACCCTGTCGAATGACCTGCGCGATCTGGCCGAAAAACGCGTCACCGAGATTTGCGAAGGGATTGCCGCCAGCTTTGGGGCAACGGCGCGGGTGAATTACAAACGCAATTACCCGGTGATGGTAAACCACCCCGAGCAGACGGACTTTGCCGCAGACGTGGCGAAGGGGATCTCCGGACAATGTGATGAGGCCCCGCTGGTGATGGGCGGCGAGGATTTCGCCTTCATGCTGGAAGAACGCCCCGGTGCCTATATCCTGATGGGCAACGGGACCGAAGGCGCGATGGTGCATCACCCGCTTTACAACTTCAACGATGAGGCGATCCCGGCGGGATGTTCGTGGTTTGCGGGGGTCGTGGAACAGCGGATGCCTGCGGCCAATTAACCTTATCGAGGTGGCGTTAACCAAGTGGCAAGGTGAGGGTCATGACCTAAGCGCTTGATTTGGCTTGTTCGGGTTGAAACATCTCCCGGTAACAGCCTGAAAAATGGCGATTATATCCGCGGAGATAAACCATTGCTGTGAGGCCGCTCAGCCCTCTAACAAGCGCCTATAGAGCGCGACCAGTTCCGCCGCCTCGCGTTCAATCGAGAAGTGCTCCGAGACGTGAGGCCGCGCGTCCTTCGTCCATTGATCGATGGGCCGCGGTGGCGCCAGCGCTGTCCGTATGGCGGTGCTGAGGGCAGGAATGTCACCGGGATCAACCAGCGCGCCGGTCTCTGGGGTCACGATTTGCTCAAAGGCGCCGACGCGGGTTGCGATGACCGGCACACCGCAGGCCATGGCCTCAATTGGGGTGAGGCCGAAACCCTCCCAGCGCTGCGGGGCCACATAGAGGTCGAGGATGCGATACCAGTCCGCCATTGCCTCAACCGGGACTTCCGGCATGAAATGAAACCTGCCAGAGAGACCGGCAGCAGTCACCTGCGCCTTGAGGTCTTCGAGATAGGCTTTGTCCTTGTCCACCGCACGGCCCATGATGACCGCATGGCTTTGCGTCTCGCGCACCACCGGGATCATTGCCTGCACAAAGGCATCGGTGCCTTTCTGGTGGCGGATGCGGCCATAGCAACCAATAAGCGGCGCATCGGGCAGACCAAGTCGGGCGCGCAGGGCGGAACGGTTTTCGGCAGGCGAAAAATCATCAAGATCAATGCCATGCATGATGACCTGCGCGTCATTCTCCAGATAGGACGCGGTCCGCTCTGAGGTCGCCACCACCGCATCCATCCGCCGGATAAGCCAGCGGGTGAGCCCGGTCTGTTTGCGCTGTGAGGCGGAGGTAAAGACCAGTTTGAGCCGCTTGCCCAACAGGTATTTCAACGCCAGCCCGCCGATCATCTCCACATTGCGGCGGGCGTGCCAGACGCGGGGGCCGTCAGGCCCGCTGCGGGGCATGGTCAGGAGCGACGCAAGCGGTATCTGTGGCACGTGATCCGGGATGACAGGGCCGGTGGCGGCGATGCCGATCTCGCGCGCCTGCACGGGGACAAGGCGGACGACCGTGGCCGTCACGCCAGAGAGACGTTTCTTGAAGTTCGGTGCGATGACCTGAACCTTGCGGATGTCGGCGCGGGTCATGGGTGCAGCTCCAACGCCTTGATCAGCCGGTCGGCGATGCTGTCGAGCCGGTCGGTCTGGCTTTCGGTGAAGGCCTTTGCCGCTTTCTGTGCTTTCTGGCGCGCAACGTCATCGCTTAGCAAGTGGTGGACCTGATCCGCGAGGTCTTCGGCATCGGCAATCAGCCGCGCGGCACCCAGCGTCTCCATTTCGGCAAAGGTCTCAGCGAAGTTGGCCACATGAGTGCCCGACAGGACGGTCGCGCCCGATTGCGCCACTTCGAAAGGATTGTGCCCCCCAATGGGCCGCAGGGAGCCACCGAGAAAGACCACATCCGTGAGCGCATACCACGTGCCCAGTTCTCCCATGGTATCTGCGAGAAAGACCTGCTGGCCCGGCACATCGCCGCGTGTGCGCCGGGTCAGGCTTAGGCTTTCGCCCGCGATGAGGTTCATCACCTCCTGTCCGCGCTCGGGATGGCGGGGGGCGAGGATCAGGTGCAGGTCGGGATGGGTTTCCAGCAGTTTCTTATGTGCTTTGAGCACCGCCTGTTCCTCGCCCTCATGGGTGGAGGAGGCGACCCAGACCGGGCGATGACCGAGAGCGGCGCGCGCTTCGTAAAGCGTGTCCTCGTCCACCGGCAGCGGGTCCGACATGGACTTGAGGTTGATGCCGCGCGCCACGCGCTCAGGTGGGGCATGCATGGCGACCATGGCTTTGGCCATCTTGTCGTTCTGGGTGAGGATCAGCTCGAAGACCTCAAGAATGTAGCGGGCAAAGGAGGGGCGCCTTTGCCAGCTTTCCATGGATTTATCCGACAGACGCGCATTCAGCAGCGCAAGCTTGGCGCCGGTCTCAAAGGTGCGGCGCAGCATCTGGGGCCAAAGTTCGCTTTCGACAAAGATCGCGGCATCCGGTTTCCAGTGGTTGAGGAACCGCTTGAGCGGGCCGGGGGCGTCAAGCGGGGCGAACTGGTGGACGGTGCGCGGGGGCAGGCGGTCTGCGACCAGTTTGGCGGAGGTGGCCGTGCCGGAGGTGATCAGGAAGTGTGCCTTCGGCAAGGCCAGACCCATGCGGGTGATCAATGCCAGAACCGAGAGGCTCTCGCCCACGGAGGCGGCGTGGAACCAGATCAGCGGTCCTTCGGGGTTTCGGCGTTCTGTGGCATGGCCCAGTTTTTCATGGGCGCGGGCCACGGACACACCCGCCTTGCGCAGCTTTCTGGTCTCGGACCGGGCAAAGAAGGGTACCAACGCCATGCTGGCCGCAACCCAGGCGGTGTAAAGGGCAGGCGCGGGCATGGCTGGCTTAGCCGCCGGTGTGGCTCATGTGGCGGGGCATCTGGCCGTCCAGCCGCTGGCGAGAATAGTCGAAATCATGGCCCTTGGGCTTGAGGTTGATCGCCGCGCGGATGGCGTCTTCCAAGATTTCGTTGTCATCGGAGGCCCGCAGAGGCGCGCGCAGGTCGGCCATGTCTTTCTGACCAAGGCACATATACAGCTCGCCCGTACAGGTCAGGCGTACGCGGTTGCAGCTTTCACAGAAATTGTGGGAAAGCGGCGTGATGAAGCCGATCTTCTGGCCCGTCTCTTCCAGCCGGACGTAACGGGCCGGGCCGCCGGTGCGTTCGGCGAGATCGGTGACGGTGTAGTGATCGGCATAGCGCGCGCGGACGTCTTTGAGGGACCAATACTGGCCCAGACGGTCCTCGTTGCCGATGTCACCCATCGGCATGACCTCGATCCAGGTCAGATCCATATCACGCTTTGCGCACCATTCGGTGATGGTTGGCAGTTCTTCCTCGTTGAAGCCTTTCAGTGCTACCGCGTTGATCTTGACGCGGAGTCCGGCTTTCTGCGCGGCATCCACACCGCGCAGGACCTGCGGCAGGCGGCCCCAGCGTGTGATGTCTGCAAACTTCTGCTCATCCAGCGTGTCGAGAGAGATGTTTACCCGGCGCACGCCCGCAGCATAGAGCTGATCGGCGAAGCGTTCGAGCTGGCTGCCGTTGGTGGTCAGGGTCAGTTCTTTCAGCGCACCGCTTTCCAGGTGCCGGGTCATGCCATTGAAAAATGTCATGATGTCCCGGCGCACCAGTGGCTCCCCTCCGGTGATGCGGAGTTTCTGCACACCAAGCCCGATAAAGGTCGAACACATGCGGTCCAGTTCTTCGAGCGTCAGCAGTTCCTTTTTGGGCAGGAACGTCATGTTCTCGGACATGCAGTAGACACAGCGGAAATCGCAGCGGTCGGTCACCGAAACCCGCAGGTAGGTGATGGCACGCGCAAATGGATCGATCAAAGGAGCGGTCATACCTCATAGGTAATGGCACGCCGACAGCACGGCAAGCGGCATTTGGGTGATTGATGCGTGCCCTTGCAGCGGCTAGGCTTTGAGGACATTAGAAGAGGCCATAAGATGAAGAGATTTTTAATCCCCGCCGTGATGTTTGCCGCATTGGCAGGCTGTCTCGCCCCCGAAGAGCCCGAGGATACCGGGCCCAAACCTGTGCCGCTGAGCGTGCCACTGGCCACGGGATAAGTGGCCGAGCGGGCAGCAGGCGGACAAAAACAAGCAGGAGGCGCATGAAACGCTTCGTCATAACAGGCGTCATATTGGGAGTTTTGTCCGGCTGCAGCGGACTGGACCAGCTGTTTCCAAACCGCGCCGCGCCTGCGGACCCTTTTACACAGGCCCCGGCGGAGCCTGCGGCGCCCGAGGCGACCCTTGCGCCGGAAACGGCTGCCCCGCCGCCGCCGCCCGCGGCCAGCACGGCTGAGGCATTGGACACGACCACACCGGAGCAACGCGCGGCGGCGACGGCTGCGCCGACGGCCCCGACGGCTGCACTTGGTACGACCATCGTGTCACTGGGCAGTCCAACCGAACCGGGGCTTTGGCTGAAAACGCCGCTGGTGGAGGCAGAGGCCCAAGGCAGGGTGACAAACCCTGCGAATGGCAAGTCTTCGCTTGTGACGCTCATCCCTCTGGACGGACCTGCGACAGCGGGCAGCCGTATGTCGCTTGCCGCGTTGCGGTTGATCGAAGCGTCCTTGACGGATTTGACAGAAGTGGAAGTTGCGCTGGAAGGCTGACGTGGCGCGGGGTGCATGTTTGATGTCCATCCCTGGCCCTTCCGCCGCGATCTGCACCGTTGATCAAGTGCCGCTTGTGATTTCACACAGACACGTCTGACATGTGTCAGATATCGAGATCGACCCAAACGGGCACGTGATCCGACGGTTTGTCTTTGCCGCGAACCTCTCGGTCGATTTCGCAGGCGCGGAGTGCGTCGGCGCATGTGGGGCTGAGCAGGAAATGGTCGATGCGAATGCCGTTGTTGCGGTTCCACGCGCCTGCCTGATAGTCCCAGAAACTGTAGTGGCCAGGGCCCTGGGTGCGGGCCCGGAAGGCGTCCGTCAGACCAAGATTGAGAATGCGCCGGTAAGCGGTGCGCGATTCGATCCGAAAGAGCGCATCTTCGCGCCAGGCATCCGGGGTCGCGGCGTCTTCGGCCTGAGGGATGATGTTGTAGTCACCCGTCATCAGGAAGGGCACTTCTTCGGCGAGCAGTTCCTTGGCGCGGGCTTCAAGCCGGGACATCCAGGCGAGTTTGTAGTCATACTTCGGACCGGGTGCGGGATTGCCATTGGGCAGATAGAGACCGCAGAGGCGCAGACTGCCCTTTTCTCCTGTCACGGTGGCCTCGATGTAGCGCGCCTGATCGTCGTCTTCATCACCGGGCAAGCCACGGCTGACGTCTTCAAGAGGCAGTTTTGACAGGATCGCGACACCGTTGAAGGACTTTTGGCCGTGGGTTTCCACGTTGTAGCCGCGATCCTCGAACATCTCTCGCGGGAAGTTTTCGTCGATGGATTTGATTTCCTGCAAGATCACCACATCTGGTGTGGCGTCGTCGAGCCAAGCAGGCAGCGCTTCGGCCCGGGCCTTGATGCCATTGATGTTGAAGGTGGCAATTTTCATCTCTGGCTCTCCCGCTTATGGGCCAGATATCCCTGAAATACGGGTCAGGAGCAAGGGTGACGGCGCATTCGCATAGGGCGATTCGGGTGCGTCAAACACTACTATAAGTTGTATATGTCCACCAATTGGAGCCAAAATAGCGACAATTGGGCCTTGGGGAAAAGACTTTTATTGCAATGTGGACAATCAAATTGACAGAGGTGGTCGGACCGCTTGGCAGTTGAAGAGCATGTGGACGGTTCTGGTGATATCCTGTGAACTAAAAAATCGCTCTTGGCATGCACTTTAAAGGGGGTAAGCGTTTAATCACTGCAACTTTAAATTGCAGAGATAAGCGAAACTGAAAGGGAACACCCCATGACTGCACTTGCACATACCATTGCCTTCGCACCCGTATCCAAAGCGGCGGACCATACCAGCATCGAGACCGGTGCAGGGGTCGAGCTGTTTGTATCAGGCTCCGCGCCCATCCAAAGCGGTGCGGGCACTGAGCTGTTTGTTTCGGGCTCCGCGCCAACCGGTTCGGACCTGATCTCCGGTGACGGTGTAGAGATGTTCTGCTGCAGCGTTTGACGCTGGCCACATGATATGATCCGGCCCGGTGCCGCACATGCCTGGCCGGATCAAACCCTGTTTTCCCGTTAAATTCCAAACCCATAGGAGCGTGTCGTGACCGATGCCGTGTCCAATATCGTTGCGTTTCGTCCCAGGCAGCGGCCTGATCCGACGACGAATATTCTCAGCTTGCTGGAGGCTGTGGCGACGGCACGGCGGCATCCTGACGACGTGTTCTGGCTAAAGGAGAACGCGGAGCTTTTGAACGTGTTGGCGGCGACCGGGACCAAGCTGCCGGTTGGGGCGCTGGCGCCTTACGATGCGTTCTATGATGCCATTGAGGAGAAGCTGAGGTTCTTTCCACAGTATTACCGGTTCTTTCTGTCGATCTGTCTGGACCTTGAGGACCTTGGGCTGGATGGGGCCAAGGGTCGTGGCCTTTGCAAATGGGTGGCTGCGGTTGGCCTGGCAGAGGCGGAGATATCTGATCTGCAACGGGCGGAGGCACAACGGTTGTTGTCGCGGCGCGGGGCGGCGTCGGCCCTGATGGATGATCCGCTGGCCGCACGGTTGCACAGGTTTCTGGATCGGCCACAGACTTTTGCACTGCCCAACAAGAAGGCTGCTTATGAGCTGACCCATATCGTTTTCTACCTGTCCGAGTACGGGCAACGTGATCCGGGGTTGAGTGCAGCGGCGCTGAGGAGCCTGGAGAACACCGGGCTGATTGCCTATCTGGATCAGAACCATGATCTGCTGGCGGAGGTTTGCACGTCGCTGCGCTATGCGGGGGGCACACCGAACGCGGTCTGGACCGAGGCGGTGGCGGCGGCCCATGCGGGAATTGTGCCGTCACAGCTGGGAGACGCAGGGCCAGGCTCGGATGCGTTTCACGCCTATATCGTGACGGCCTGGGCCGAGGCGGAAGCCAGGGGCATGCCGTTTCAGGCCGAGGTGCCGGATGGGGGCGTGACGTTTGTGGATCAGAACCGGCCCAATGGCGCGTTGCGGGCCTTGTCGTCCTGCCTTTTCGATCTGGGTGATGCGCGGCGGGCCGATTGGCACGCGATGCGGGGATCGGTGATTGCTGCGCTGGATGGGGAAAGCCGCCGGATTCTGGAGGCCGCGGAGGCATCATCCGAGCGGTTTGGGGAGTTTTTTGCGGGGTTCGCGCGGGCCTCGAACTTCTGATGGCCTGCTTGCGCCTTACATGGAGAAGGACGTGCCGCAGCCGCAGGCCGAGGTGGCGTTGGGATTGTCGATGACGAACCGCGCGCCAATGAGTTCTTCGGAGAAGTCGATCACGGCGTTGGTCAGGAAGGGCAGGGAAATGCTGTCGACCACGACCTTCTGGCCCGCCCCTTCAAGGATCAGGTCGTCGTCCTTGGGTTCATCGAGGTCTATCTCGTATTGAAAGCCGGAACATCCACCGCCTTCGACGGCGACCCGCAGGGCCTTGCCCTGATCGGCGGCACCGATTTCGGACAGGCGTTCAAAGGCGCGGGGGGTGACTTTGGGCGGCAGGTTCATTGCAGGGCTCCAGGTGCGGCGGTTTCAATCGCGTTACATTGCCAATATAGAAACGGGAAGGACAGGCGACAAGGACCAGCCGCAATGCGCGCACCCTATGCCTCTGATCCGGCGACTGCCATGGGACGGCGGGTGCCGGAGGAGGAAAGCACATTCCGTTCCTGCTATCAGCGGGACCGGGACAGGATCAT
>CAYUSM010000064.1:0-14404 GCA_964447345.1 uncultured Sulfitobacter sp.
AGCTTTGGCCCGGCATGAAAGATGACGTGATCCCGCCCCAGACCGATCTGCGCCCCCCGTCCCAGGTCATGCGCCTGTCCCGAATGGGCGCGATGTTTCCCACGCGGCTGAGCTTTCTGCGCAGCCTGATGCGCCGCCTTGCCGCTGAAAAAGTCAGCGTCACCCGCCCGGTCTGGGAGATGTCAGAGCAGGGCTTTGGCCATGCGGTCTACAGCCTTGATCTGGGTGGTCATACCTACAGCCTTGTCGCCGTCTCTACCGATCTGCCGCCAGACCAACGCACAGACCGCGTGATCGCCGAGGCCTGGGACAGCTCTTACGTGCTTTATGATGGCGTGCCGGATGCCGCAGAGATCGCCCGCATCTGTGCCGCCGCACCCAGGCAGGAGGCCGCCCGTTTCACCGAACGCGATCTGGTCCTCAGCCGCGCCAACAAATCCGTGCGCCTCTTTGCCCATGTGGTCGAAGCGCTTCGGGCAGGCCGCCAGCCTGATCGCGAGATGATCCGCGATGTGGGCTACCTGATGCGCACCACCGCCGTCTACGGCAATGGCAAGTTCGGCATCGCCGACCGCAACCTGATCGATCAGCGCCCCGGTCTTGAAGGCCCCTTTGCCGCCGAAATGTTGACCGTCTGGCTCATCCGCCATTTCACCCATGATCTGGTTGAACATGTGGGGCAGGGGACGCTCGACCCCACGTTGAAGCGGCACCTGGGGATCGGCAACTCCACGGGGCTCGGCATGGCACCGTTTCTGGTGAACCACCCGGTGCTGCTCAACAACTGGATGACAGTACGCGAGACAGCACTCGCCCGAGTGCGGGCCATCGAGGCGTTGACGCCGGACCAGCAGGCGCGGCTGCAAGCGCTGGCCGAGCGCGCGGCGGCGCACCTTCAGGAATGGAACGTTCCCGACGCAGCCCATCAAGCCCGCATCGACAGGTTGCGTGCGGATTGGGACGTTGTGCGCGCAGCCTTTGACTTCTCCGTTGAACATCCGCTCGACCACGCCATGCGCGGGGTCGCGCGCCACTCGGCGGACGTGCAGGAACTCACCGCAGCCCTGATCATCGAACCATTCGGCGATCTGGTCGACGGGCTGACCGAGTGTATGGGCGATCCTTTTGGCCCCTTCTGCACCCCGCTGCGCGACATCACGGCGCTACGAGACCAGATCGAGGCTCAATTTGCCTGGGCGCTGACACCGGACTACGACAGCCCCGAAGGCTGCGGCCAGTTCTGGTATGTCTCTGAAGCCAAACAGGAACCCCGGCTGGGCTTGCGGTTCGAAGAGGAGGGGGCCGCGCTTGAAAGCCCGCTCGACATCGGGCGCCGCATCAAGGCGCTCTATGACGCGACGACAACGGCACAAGGGCGGATTTCCGACTTCATCGCCCAGCATCCCGAGCATGGCCTTGCCGTCTCGCGGGTAGAGATGGGCGCACACTATCCCTACGCCGAAATCCAGGACAACCTGATCGCCACGTCCTGCCTGCCCATCGATATGCTGCGGTGCAAACTGTCGTTCTTCGGGGCCTCGAAGTTTGACCCCAAATCCGACCGCTGGACCCGCATCACCCTCTGTCAGGGCGCACCGCTGGCGGATGAGTTGGCAAAGGGTGCAGACGACTGGTGGCTGCCGGTCTTTGCAGCATGAAGGTGTCGGCCAATGAGGTCACGACGCTGGCGACCAAGGCCGCGCGGGGTGGCGGTGCGCCACCGGCACAGGCCACAGACTTCGGCCGCGCCGCTCTCTGCCACCTGATCGAGGGGCGCGCGCCAGAGGATCTCGCCGAGGCCCTCAATGCTCTCCCCAAGGGACCCATCCTGTCCGTCCCGCCTGCCATTGCCCGCCTTTTGGAAAGCGCTGAGGGGGATCAGGCTTCCGGCACTTTCCCTGACGCCGATGATCTGCTCTTGAGCTACGCCCAGTCCCAACCTTTCGCGGCGCGTATTGGGCGTGATGGAGATCGGCTCACCCTCACACTGCAGCTTTCCAAACCCAATCCCACCAGGCCCGTCGCGCGCGTCACGCTGCCGGATGCGCTCTATGACCAGATGCAGACTCTTGCCGCCAAAACCCTCGTCCCCGAAAGCGCGGCTTCCCGCCTGTCAGGCGCAGGCGCGGGTCTCACTGACAACGACTGATCCTCTTTTTGGCCATATCAATTCCCGGAGGTTTGGAGGCAGAGCCTCCAACAAAACAATATCTTGCGGCGCAGCCGCGCCTTTGGATCACGTCCCGCGCCGCTTGGCCCGGAGCGTCGGATCGGCCTCCGTCGGGTCCTCGGGCCAGGGATGCCTGGGATAGCGTCCCCGCATGTCCTTGCGCACATCTGCATAGGAACTGGCCCAGAACCCGGGCAGGTCCATCGTCACTTGCACGGGCCGTTGTGCCGGGGAAAGCAGGGTGATCTGCAGCGGCTGCCCTGCCACGGTCGGATGGCGCGTCACCCCGAAAAGCTCCTGCAGACGCAGGGAAATCTGTGGCGCATCCCCTTCGTAGTCAATTGGCACCTTGCGGCCCAATGGGGTTTCGAAATGCGCAGGCACGGCGGCATCCAGCGCCTGTTGCTGATCCCAGGAAAGCCGCGCGCGCAGGGCCGGCAACAGATCGAAGGCCTTCCAGTCTCCGGCGGTGCGCACCCCGGTCAGATGTGGCAGCAACCAGTCCTCCAGCGTCTCCATCAGGTGGGCTTCGCTGAAATCGGGGAAGTCGCCGCCCATCAACCGCGCGCGCGCCAGAAAGCGCTGGGCGGGGGGCGCGGGCGTCAGGCCCAACTGCCGCACACCGTCCAGCATGGCCAAAGCCACCGCCTCGCTTGGCGCATCTGGCCAGATGCGATCTTCCAGCACCAGCGCGCCAAAGCGTTCCTGTTTCCGTGCCAGCACCTTGCCGTCTCGGCGCGACCAAAGGCAAAGGTCGTGCCAGGCAATCTGATCTGCAAAGAGCCCGCGCAGCTCCGCCTCTGACAGCCTTGCGGCCTGCCGGACCTTCGCTTCGCGCGGATCACCGTCAAGGTCCGTTGCCACGATCAACCGGTCCCCGGCCATTGCATCCCCTTCGGGGAGCACAGCCCCCTTGCCGCCAGACAGAACGTAGCGCGGCGCATCACCCTTGCGGCGCAACCCGATCCGGTCGGGGTAGGCGAGCGCGGCAAGCGGGCCGATGTCGTCGGGGCCGGTGCCGGGCTGGCCGCGCGCCAGCCGTTTGGCCTCCTGCCTGATCCGGGCCAGCGTTGGCGTATGGGCCTGCGCCGCTGTGCGCTTGCCGTCGATGGCGTCCATCCGTTGGGCAAGGTCCACACCTGCGCCGCGCATCGGATCACGTTCGGCCAGCAGGGCCGCCAAGGTCGCGGCGCGCGGGCCACCGCGGCTGACCATATGGGCAAGTCGTGGGTGCAGGGGCAGCGCTGCCAAGGCGCGGCCATGTTCGGTGATGCGACCCTGTGCATCCAGTGCCTCCAGCATCTGCAGCACCGCGCGCGCCTCGGCCAGCCTTCCCTCGTGTGGGGGCGTCACAAAGGCCAAATCAGCCGCCTCGGCCCCCCAAAGCGCCAGTTCCAGTGCAAAACCACTCAGATCGCCCGCTTCAATTTCGGCAGGCGGGTAGGCCGCAAGCGCGCCCTCCTCGCCCTTTGTCCAAAGCTTATAGGCCACCCCTTCGGCCAGCCGCCCGGCACGGCCTGCCCGCTGGGTCGCTTCGGCCCGGGTGACTTTTTCGGTCACCAGCCGCGACATGCCGGATGCCGGATCAAACCGCGCCCGGCGCGCGCGGCCTGCGTCCACGACGATGCGGATGCCTTCAATGGTCAGGGAGGTTTCGGCGATCGAGGTCGCAAGCACCACTTTGCGGCCTGTGGGGGCGGGTTCGATGGCGGCGCGCTGGGCTTTGAAATCCATCGCACCAAAGAGCGGGGAAAGCGTGCAATCGGCGGACAATTGCGGCTTCAGAAGCGCCTCGGTACGCCGAATCTCGCCCTCGCCGGGCAGAAAGACGAGGGCAGAGCCCGGTGCCTCAGACAACGCTTTGAGAACAAGGTCTGCGGTGGCCTCTTCCAGGCGCTTCTTCCCAATCGGCTTGTCGAGCCATCGGGGCGTGACCGGGAAACTGCGACCCTCCGAGGTGACAATGGGAGCCTCCATCAGCGCTGCAACCGGGGCCGCGTCCAGCGTGGCGGACATGGCCACCAGCAGAAGGTCGTCGCGCAGCGCGCCTGCAACTTCGAGGCAGAGCGCAAGGCCCAGATCGGCGTTCAAGGAGCGTTCGTGGAATTCATCAAAGATCACCGCCCCGACGCCGGGCAGGTCGGGCGTATCCTGCAGGATGCGTGTCAGGATGCCTTCGGTCACCACCTCAATGCGGGTGGTCTTGCTGATGGCAGAAGCACCGCGCACGCGGTAACCGACGGTCTCACCCGCCTTTTCCCCGCGTGTCTGTGCCATCCGTTCCGCGGCCGCCCGTGCGGCAAGGCGGCGCGGCTCCAGCATGATGATCCGGCCGTCGGTCACCCCTGCATCAAGCATTGCAAGGGGCACGCGCGTGGTCTTGCCCGCCCCCGGCGGAGCCTGCAGCACCACACGGCCCGCATCCCGCAGGGCTGAAATCACCTCGGGCAGAACAGCGTCGATGGGCAGGGCGTCAGACATGGCATCGCTTATCGGGCAAAGGCGGACGAAGGCCAAGGCCGGGGGATGGACAAATCGCGGGCCAGCGCCGAAACATGCGCCATGGATATCGACGATCTGGCAGAGCGCGTCAGCGCAGGCGAACGGCGGGCTTTGGCACGGGCGATCACACTGGTGGAATCGGGTCGCGCCGATCACCGGGAACAGGCCGCAGCCCTGCTGGCAGCCCTGCCGCAGGACAAACAGGCGCTGCGGATTGGGCTTTCAGGCACGCCGGGGGTGGGCAAATCCACCTTCATCGAAAGCTTTGGCATGATGCTGATCGCCAAGGGGCTGAAGGTTGCGGTGCTGGCGGTTGATCCTTCGTCCTCGCGGTCTGGGGGATCCATTCTGGGGGACAAGACCCGCATGGATATGCTGAGCCGCGAGCGCGATGCCTTCATCCGCCCGTCGCCCAGCCAGACGCATCTTGGGGGGGTGGCGCGCCGCACGCGCGAGGCGGTGCGGCTTTGTGAGGCTGCAGGCTTTGACGTGGTGCTGATTGAAACGGTGGGTGTGGGGCAGTCCGAAACGGTCGTGGCGGAAATGTCGGACCTTTTCCTGCTGCTGCTGGCCCCGGCGGGCGGCGATGAGCTACAGGGCGTGAAACGCGGGATCATGGAGATGGCGGATGTCATTCTGGTCAACAAGGCAGATGGTGAGCTCAAGGCCGCTGCAACCCGCACCTGCGCCGATTATGCAGGGGCTTTGCGGTTGTTGCGCAAACGGTCGCAGGACCCGGAAGGCTATCCTTGTGCAATGACGGTCTCGGCGCTTGAGGAAGACGGGCTGGAGGCTGCCTGGACTGCGATGCAGACACTGATCGACTGGCGCAGGGAGGCCGGGTTCTGGGACAAGACGCGCGCGGAACAGGCGCGGTATTGGTTTTCCGAAGACGTCAAACAGCGGCTGCTGGCGCGGTTGCAGGAGCCCGGGGCGCGTTCAACGCTGGCGGCTCTGGGGGATGAGGTTGCAGCCGGGGAGGTTGACCCGTCCGTGGCAGCGCAGAGCTTTGTGGATGGGCTGAACGGGTAATCCCGGACGCGGAATTTTACGAAATTACTGGGCGGAGATTTTGAAAGTCTCCAGCCTGGTTTCTTTCAAAGAAAACGACTTGCCCATGGGCAACTCTCGATTTCTGCTTGGCAATCAGCAGTCTAAGAGGTTGTAAATAAAAGGTTAACTGGCTTTTGGGTGCGCCCGGTTATAGACTTCCATCAGACGGGCCGTGTCTACTGCGGTGTAGGCTTGCGTCGTTGAAAGCGAGGCGTGGCCCAGAAGTTCCTGGATCGCGCGCAGATCGCCGCCTGCATCCAAGAGATGCGTCGCAAAGCTGTGGCGCATGGCGTGCGGCGTGGCGGAGGCGGGCAGCCCAAGCTGCATGCGGGCATCGGCCATCACCTTGGCAATGGCGCGCGGGCTGAGCGGGCCGCCGCGAATGGCGCGGAAAAGCGGGCCTTCGTTTTCGGGCGGATGCGGGCAAAGCTTGAGGTAGCTCTCAACCGCCTCGCGGGCCGCAGGCAAAACCGGCACCACACGTTCCTTGCCACCCTTGCCCAGGATACGCAGGGTGTCAGGCAGGGGCGCGTCGCTGCCCTTGAGGCCAAGCGCCTCGGAAATGCGCAGCCCGCATCCCCAGAGAAGCGTGAGGACGGCCACATCGCGGGCGGAGACCCATGGACGGTCGGATTGTATTTCGACACAGTCGATCAGCGCCTTGGCGGCATCCACGGCCAGCGGGCGGGGCAGTTTCTTCTGAAACTTTGGGGCGCGGGTGGATAGAACGGCGGTGGGCTCAAATCCCTCACGTTCTGCCAGCCAGCGGTAAAAGGCTTTGACCGCCGACAGCTTGCGCGCCAGCGAGCGTGGACCCACGTTTGGGCCACGTGTGCGTGCCATCCAGGCGCGCATGTCGGAGATGGTGATCTTTGCCAGTGCGCCAAGTCCCTGGCTTTGGGACTTGTGAACCGTCATGAAAGCCAGGAAGTCGGTCACATCCCCCTGATAGGCGGTGATTGTGTTTTCGGCTGCGCCTTTGAGCGCGCGTTGATGGTTCAGCCAATGTTGCAAGGCGTCGCGCGCGGCGGGGCTGATCAGCCCCTCGGCGGCAGAGAGGTCCGGCCCGCTCAAGACAGCCAACGGCGCATCGCGCGCTCAAACACACCGGTGAAAAAGGTCAGCAGGTCTGTGCCCTGCTGCGGGCCGAACATATGCGGGTCCTCGGCGCCCAGCACCAGCAGACCGGGCAGGCGGCCTGCGCCAAAGTCGAGCTTCAGGCACGCCTCGGACCTGATCCAGTCCGCCTTGTCCCCGTAGATTTGGTCAGACCCTTCCTGCACGCCGCGCAGGGTGACCTGACGCGCCATGCTGTTGCGGCCCTGGGTGATGTAGTCATCGATAAAGCCGGGCGGTGCCACGCTCAGCACTTCGCCCAGTCGGTTGATCGCGGGGTCATCGTCGTTCTGCACGGATTCCAGTACCAGCTTGACCGCATCAACGCGCAGGATGTCGGCCACCTCACCGCCCAGATCACGCAGGAAGGGTTCAAATTCGACCGGGTCCAGCATCCGCAGGATGGCGCGGTGGATCTGGTTGGTGCCTGCAAGGTTTTCATAGGCCGCAGCGATGACGCTGCGGTGGGTGTCTTCGAGCCGGTCCAGCCGCGCTTCCAGCCGCTCCATCGCGATGCCGCGCAGATCGACGATATTGCCGCCCATCGCGCGCTCGTTGGCCGCAATCAGCGCCTGCATGACATCGCCATCGTCCAGAATCACATCCGGTTGGGAAATGATGGCCTCACGCAGGGCGTCGTCGATCTTGGGATTGCTGCTCATTGTGCTCTCTGTCGGATTTTTCAGATTCTATAGCATCGGGATTTGGCGATTGCTGCCTTTTGTGGAGGGCAGGGGCCGCAAAATCTGTCAGCGTTGCCGATTTGCAGGCAGCGCTACTGCGGGCGCAGGTCGCCAAGGATGTCGACAGCCTTGCCCAGATCGGCAGGTTCGAGGGGTTTGTTGACGTAGGCTTTGACGATGGCGTATTCGGCCGCGCGTTGCTTGTCTTTGGGGTTGAGCGACGTTGTCAGCATCATCACGATGGGAATGCTGAAGGACAATCCGATGCGTTCGCGCACAGCTTCAAGGAATTCGAACCCGGACATGCGGGGCATGTTGATGTCGAGCAGGATCAGATCGACCGGGGGCTGGTTGGGATCGGTGAGGTACTCCAGCGCGTCTGAAGCGGAGGTGAAGCTGATGACATCGTCGGTCAGGCCTGATCGCAACAGGATCCGCGTATACATCATCTGATCAACCTCTTCATCATCGATCAGCATCACGCGGCCCAGTTTTTCGGTATCAGTCATGCGGCAAGGCCCTCCGTGCGGGAAACAAGATGTGGTAGCGGGGTGCGCAGCGTGACTTCAAAAGTACTGCCCTCTCCAAGGGTGGAGCGCAGGGCGATGCCACCAGCGTGGTTCAGGGCGACGCGCTGGCAGGTTGCCAGACCCAGCCCGCTGCCGGGGTAATCGGTTTGGACATGCAGACGCTGGAAAAGACCGAAGATACGCTCCTGGTTCTCCGGTTCGATCCCGATGCCATTATCGCTGACCTGCAGGATGGTGGCATCAGTTTCAGTGTCCTTTTCGCAGCGGACAGAGATTCTGGGGCGTACCCCATCGGCGCGGTACTTCAGGGCGTTGCCGAGCAGGTTCTGGAGCAGGATGCCCAGTTGCATGCGGTATCCAAAGACCGGTTCTAGCGGGCCTGTGGTGACCTCGGCCTCGCTTTCGCGCAGCTCTGCGCGCAGGTCCGCAAGGACGTCTTTGAGGCAGGCTTTGACGTCGATCCATTCAGGTTCTGCCTGATCCTGTGTGGCCCAGGCGTATTCCAGGGTGTCCTTGATCAAAACGCTCATCCGGCGGGTGGCGGTTTGAGCATGGTCGACCAGTTCAACAAGTTCCGGATCGGTGTCCTCGGGCAACACATGCGCCATCTCATTTAACAGCAACTGGATTGTGTTGATCGGCGATTTCAGATCATGCGATACCGCGTAGGTGAAGGCCGCCTGTTCATCGCGCAGCTTTTCGCTGTCTTCCAGCGCGATGTTCAGCACTTCGCGCTCGGCCTCGATGACGCGGTTGCGTTCTTCCACGGTGTCCAGCGTTTGCCTCAGGGCGGCGCGGGCCTGGGCCAGCGCCCGACCGCGCTGGTCCAACTTGCCGAAACTGTCATAGAGCAGCCGATATCCGGGCCGAAAGATCAGCGCGACCTCAAACAGGATGATCGCAAGGGCAAAGAATAGCGAGAAAAGTTCAACCTGACGCAGAAATCCGATGCGATCGACGGAGGCGCGTTCAAAGGCCGAGACGACTGTATCGAGGTCGGCCAACAGGCCCGCTTTTTCGATGGCGCGCAACTGCTCAAGCGCCTCTTTGTCCTGTGGGGTAGCAAGCACCTGCCGGGCATGGGCAATGTAGGCCCGGACTTGCTCGTCAAGTGACGCCCCGTCTGACAGGCCTGCGTCGAGGTAGAGCGCCTTGATCCTGGGGGTGTCAGCCGCGGCTTGCAGCAAATCGCCATGCGCGGTCTCAAAGAGTGTGATTGCAGCCTCGAATGTGTCGATGGCCGAGGAAAGCTGCGCCGCTGTTGCCGCGCGTTCGGCGAGGGACGCCGCCTGATGTTCTGCGGCCAGATAGATGATGCGCTGGCTCAGCATGCGCTGTCGGCCAGAGACGTTGATCAATTGAGCATCCGTCTGGATTTGGGCCGCCTCAATCTCTGTCACAACGACAGAGATGACCACACTGAGAAACAGCAAACCGATGGCAGAGGCAAAGACCCACGACATCCGACGAATGCGTCGGCGCACGTCCGTCGTGCTGTAGTCGTCATCGGACATCTTCGGCGGGCCTTTGGCAGGGACAATGCCCCCTTCCTAGCCCGCCGGGATGAATGAAGGTTTAAGCCTTGCTCTGGCGGAAGCCGTCAGAGGATCTGCTGACCCGTCTTGGCCCAATCTGCAAGGAACTGGTCCAGCCCCTTGTCGGTCAACGGGTGCGAGGCCAGCTTTTTGATCACCTCTGGGGGGGCAGTCATCACGTCCGCCCCAATGAGCGCGCATTCCTGCACGTGGTTCACCGACCGGATGGAGGCCGCCAGAATGTTCGTCTCAAACCCGTAATTGTCATAGACGGTGCGGATGTCCTGAATAAGGTCCATGCCATCCAGATTGATGTCATCCAGACGCCCGATGAAAGGCGAGATGAACGTGGCCCCCGCCTTGGCGGCCAAGAGCGCCTGATTGGCGGAGAAGCACAGCGTCACATTGACCATCTTGCCTTCACCCGACAGCACCTTGCAGGCTTTCAGCCCGTCCCAGGTGAGCGGCAGTTTGACGGTGATGTTGTCGGCGATCTCCGCCAGCTTGCGGCCTTCGGCGATCATGGCTTCGGCCTCCATGGCGACCACCTCGGCGCTGACGGGGCCAGAGACGAGATCGCAAATCTCCTTGGTGACTTCCATGATGTCGCGGCCGGATTTGAGGATCAGCGACGGGTTTGTGGTGACGCCGTCAACCATGCCAAGGTCGTTGAGTTCCGCGATGGCATCGATTTCGGCGGTGTCTACGAAGAATTTCATTGTGCAGGTCTCCCGACTTGTTCTGCCGCTGCTGTTTGATTGGGTGTTAACGCTAACGGTGATGTGCTTGCCTTGGCTTTACCCCAAGAGCTGCGATGCTTAAACCCTGAATTGCTGTTCTTGCGCCCGGAGCCCTTGGTGAACCTCCCAGAATTCTTTGATCACGGTGATCTTGTGGCCGTGCTGACCACCCAGCCTTTGGGCCGCGCGCTGGATTACCGTGCGCCGGAAGGCGGTTGCCATCTGGGGGCCTTTGTGGAGGTGCCGCTGGGGCCGCGCAAGGTGCTGGGCGTGGTCTGGGGGCCAGGGCAGGGGGACTATGACCTGTCGAAGATCCGTCATGTGATCCGAGTGCTGGACGCCGCCCCCATGCGCGGGGAGATGCGCAGGTTTCTGGAACGCGCGGCGGCCTATACGCTGACGCCGATGCCCGCGATGCTGCGTCTGGCGACACGTGCACCAGGGCTGGGCGATCCACCCTCGATGCGCAAGGTCTATCGGCGTGGAGAGGGAGAGCCCGACCGCATGACCGATGCGCGCAGGCGCGTGCTGGAGGCGCTGGAAGATTACGGAGATCTGTCCTTTACGCTGAAAGAATTGGCCGAGATGGCCGGGGTGACGTCTTCGGTTGTCAAAGGACTGGCCAAGCAAGGCGCCGTGCGCGAGGAAGACGCGCCGCGTGACATGCCCTTTGCGCGGCTTGATCCAGAGTTGCCGGGCAAGGAACTGACCGAGGATCAGGCGGCAGCGGCTGGCGTCTTGGCGGAGGCGGTGCGGTCGGAGAGCTATGGCACAACCCTGCTCCGCGGGGTCACAGGTTCCGGCAAAACGGAGGTTTATCTTGAAGCGGTCGCAGCGGCCCTGCGCGCCGGGAGGCAGGCGCTGGTGCTCTTGCCCGAGATTGCGCTGACCGAGCAATTTCTGACGCGGGTACAGGAGCGGTTTGGCGCAAAGCCCGCCGAATGGCATTCGGGGGCCACAATGACCGAGCGGCGGCGCATCTGGCGCATGGTGGGGCAGGGGCAATGTCAGCTGGTGATCGGGGCACGTTCGGCGCTTTTCCTGCCGTATCAGAACCTTGGGTTGATCGTTGTCGATGAGGAACATGACACCTCATACAAGCAGGAAGAGGGCGTTCTTTATAATGCACGCGACATGGCGGTCCTGCGCGCAGCCATCTGTGGGGCGCAGGTGGTGCTGGCCTCTGCCACGCCCTCGCTCGAAAGTTGGGCGAATGTGGAGGCGGGCAAGTACCGCAAGCTGGAGCTGACCTCGCGCTTTGGGCCTGCGGTGATGCCTGCGATGGGGGCCATTGACATGCGGGGTGAGGGGTTGCCTGCGGACAGGTGGGTTTCACCCACCCTACAGCGGGAGGTGAATGCGCGGTTGGAGAAGGGGGAGCAGGCGATGCTCTTCATCAACCGCCGGGGCTATGCGCCGATCACGCTGTGCCGGGCCTGCGGGCATCAGATCGGCTGTGATCATTGCGACGCGCGGCTGGTGGAGCATCGGTTCCTGAAGCGGCTGATCTGCCATCAATGCGGGGAGAGCAAGCCGATGCCGGAGGCTTGCCCGTCTTGTGAGGCGGAAGGCCGGTTGGCCCCGGTGGGACCGGGCGTGGAGCGGTTGGGCGAGGAGGCGGCGGCGATCTGGCCGGAGGCGCGGATTGCGACGTTGTCGTCAGACATGTACGGTTCGGCCCGGGCGCTGAAGGCAGAGATCGCGGCAATCGGCGAAGGGGCGGCGGATATCATCATTGGCACGCAGCTGGTGGCGAAGGGGCATAATTTCCCCAACCTGACCCTCGTTGGCGTCATCGACGCCGACCTCGGGTTGCAGGGATCGGACCTGCGGGCCGCGGAGCGGACATTTCAGCTGATGCGCCAGGTGGCGGGGCGTGCGGGACGGGCGGAGGCGCCCGGGACGGCGCTCTTGCAGACCTATCAGCCGGAGCATCCGGTCATTCGCGCCATTCTGGCGGGGGATGAGGAAGCCTTCTGGGCCGCAGAGGCGGCGGAGCGCAAGCAGGCCGGTGTGCCACCCTATGGGCGTATGGCGGGCATCATCCTGTCGGGACCGGATGTGGCGCAGGTCTTTGATGCGGGCAACCTCCTGGCGCGGCAGGACGCACCCCTGCGGCGGATCGGGGCGCAGGTCTTTGGACCCGCACCCGCACCGATTGCGCGGGTGCGGGGGCGACACCGGGTGCGGCTGTTGGTGAAGGCGGAGAAAGGTGTTCCGCTGCAGGAGGCCATGGCGGTCTGGGTGGCTCAGGTACGGCTGAAAGGGGACTTGCGGCTGGCCGTGGATATCGATCCGCAGAGTTTTTATTAAGGGCGCGCGCGCCCGGTTCATGTTTCCACCGGACCTGCACTCATCCGTCCTTTCGGACGTCTTCGCATAAATGGAAGATGAGTGGGGTAGGAGTGGGTCTGGCGTGGCAGGCGCTGCTGGCTCACCAAAACCAAACGGTTTCAGAGCCGTCGTTGCGTTGGGCCTGCCTGACAGAGCCCCGCCACCTTGCCAAGTAAAATAGCGGTATCCCAGCAAGCTGGGAGCCTCCGCGATTTTTCTTGGCAAGCCGTCAGGTCTCCGTCCGCCTGTCCCCACGCAACGGCGGCTCCGAAACCAAAAGCGGCAAGGGTGCAGCAGTCTATAGCGTGGGGGGCGGCCGCTATTCCCAAGAAAGGTGACAGGAACCCACCGACGTGTCGTGAAGCAACAGACCTGCGTTTGGGAAGGTCAGGTTGTGCGCGATTGCGTATCGTCTTTTGCGGTTTGCAGGCGTAAAGCGAGGACATGGCCCAATTCATCACCCTGGAGAATGCAAAAGCTCTGCCGTTCTGGCGCAGGCCGGTGGCCTTGTTGTTCCTGATGGCCCTGGCCATGCCGATTGCCTTTAACACCTGGTCGGCGCTGCTGAATAACTTCGTGATTGAGGTGGCGGACTTCGATGGGGCGGACATCGGGCTTTTGCACACTGTACGCGAGATACCGGGCTTTTTGGCCGTCGGCGTGATTGCCATCATCATCTTTGTGCGCGAGCAGGTTCTGGGGCTGGTGTCGCTGGTGCTTCTGGGGGTGGCAACGGCGGTCACCGCCTGGTTTCCCACCATGGGCGGTATTCTGACCATCACCATGCTGAGTTCGATCGGGTTTCACTACTACGAGACAGTGAACCAATCGCTGCAGTTGCAATGGCTCAAGATCGAGGATGCACCCCGGATGCTGGGGTGGTTGCTGGCGGCGGGGTCGGCGGCAACGCTGGTGGCTTACCTTGCAATCATGGCGCTGTGGGAGACGCTTGATCTGTCCTATAACGCGGTCTACCTCGCTGGCGGGGGTGTCACGGTTGTGATCGCGCTTTTTGCGATGTTTGCCTATCCGCAGTTCGAGGCGCCCACGCCGCAGCACAAGAAGATGATCCTGCGCCGGCGGTACTGGCTGTATTATGCGCTGCAGTTCATGTCGGGCGCGCGGCGGCAGATATTCGTGGTTTTCGCTGGCTTCATGATGGTGGAGCGCTTTGGCTGGGAGGTGCACGAGATCACTACGCTTTACCTGATCAACCTGGTGGCCAACATGCTGTTTGCGCCGCTGATGGGCCGCGCGGTGGGGGTCTTTGGCGAGCGGCGGACGCTGGGGTTTGAATACATCGGGCTGATGCTGGTCTTCATGAGCTACGGCGGGGTTTACTACCTGGGCTGGGGCATGGTGGTGGCGGCGGCGCTCTATGTGCTGGATCACCTCTTCTTTGGTCTAGCGCTTGCGATGAAGACCTATTTCCAGAAGATCGCGGACCCGGCAGATATCGCGCCCACAGCAGCGGTGGCCTTTACCATCAATCACATCGCGGCGGTCTTCCTGCCTGTCGCCCTGGGATTGTTGTGGCTGATGTCTCCGGCGGCGGTGTTCTTTCTGGCCGCGGGGATGGCGGGCGTGTCCTTTTGCCTGTCGATGATGATCCCGCGCCACCCGATGCCGGGGAATGAGACAATCTTCAGCGGGCGGCTGCCGCAGGCAGCGGAGTAGCTGGCGTGGAAGAAGGGCGGTTCCTGAGCGGCGGCACCATGGGGCATGTGGTGCGCATGACCGC
>CAYUSM010000065.1:0-14242 GCA_964447345.1 uncultured Sulfitobacter sp.
CCCGCATCTCTGGCGTCTGCACCATCGAGATACTTTCAACGCCACCACCCACAACAACATCCATGCCGTCCATAACAACCTGCTTGGCCGCCGTTGCAATCGCCATCATGCCTGACGCGCACTGCCGGTCCAGCGACATACCCGCCACTGTCACGGGCAGCCCACCGCGTACCGCCGCCTGCCGTGCAATGTTACCAGCTGAATGACCCTGCTGCAGGGCGGCTCCAACAACCACATCCTGGACCGAGGCCGGATCAACGCCCGCCCGCTTCACGGCATGCTCAATCGCATGACCCATCAGCGCCTGCGGCGTGGTGTTGTTGAAAGCGCCCCGATAGGCTTTGCCAATGGGTGTCCGGGCGGTCGATACGATAACGGCGTCGCGCATATTCTCTCTCCTAATAGTCTTGTTACCAATCCAGCTTCAGGCCACGGGCCTTGGCTGCATTGAGGGCGTATTTCTTGGTCTGGCTGAAAGCGTCGGTCAGTTCTTCCTGACCCTCTGCCGATCCGATTTCTGCGAACTTTGCAGCAATCGCCTCAGGTGTGTTCTCATCATCCATCAGTGTGATCCCCGGCGTCTCGTAGACCTTGGTCAACGCAAAGCTCCCTGCACCTGCGCCAAGGATTGTGCGGCTGGGTGCGTCTTCACTCACAAGGTACAAAAGGCCCGGCGTGATCGTCTCAGGAGCAAGCAGTTCCGCGGCTTCGGCAGGCAACAACTCCTCCGTCATCCGCGTCGCGGCCGTGGGGGCCAGCGTGTTCACCCGGATGTTGTCGCGCGCCCCTTCCAGATGAAGCACGTTCATCAGCCCCATCATCGACGCCTTGGCCGCGCCATAGTTTGACTGACCGAAGTTTCCGTAAAGCCCTGAGGCCGAAGAGGTAAACACAATCCGCCCATATTTCTGCTCTCGCATGATCGGCCAGCAGGCATGCGCGACGTTGGCAGAGCCGATCAGATGGACATCCACAACCTTGCGGAAGTCATCCATGCTCATTTTGGCAAAGGTCTTGTCACGCAGGATGCCTGCATTGTTCACGACGATGTCGATGCGGCCAAAGCGGGCGACCGCTTGCTGGACCATATCGATGACACCATCCTCGTTCGACACGTCACAGCCGTGAGCCATCGCCTCACCGCCCATCGCCTCGATCTCGGCCACGACGGCCTCCGCCGCCTCGGACGACGATCCCGACCCATCTCGGGCCACGCCCAGATCGTTAATCACCACCTTCGCGCCGCGCTTGGCCAGTCCAAGCGCATGAGACCGCCCAAGACCCGTGCCTGCCCCAGTGACAATCGCGACCCGGTCATCAAACCGTATTTCTGCCATCAGTGCAGCGCCTGTTCGAAAATGTTGGGACCCGACATCACGTTGATGCCACCGGAAACCGGGATGATCGCACCAGTGACATAGGCTCCCCCCTGTCCGCACAAGAACAGCATGCAACCCGCGATATCTTCGTCGCGGCCCACGCGTTTCAACGGCACGTCTTTGCCAACCTTGTCGCGCGTATTTTCATCGGCGGTCGCAAAGGCCGTCATCCGCGACACGAAAGGACCCGGTGCCAAAGCATTGACCGTCACATGATGCCCGGCCAACTCCTTGCCCAGAATACGCGTCATGTGATGCACCGCCGCCTTCGACATGGAATATGAATAGGCCCCATCGCCCATCTCCCGCTCACCCATGACCGAGCCGACATTGACCACCCGTGCCGGATCATCCGGGGACGTTGAAGCAATCAGCATCGGCAACAGCTTTTGCGTCAGGTCAAACATCCCCGCCACATTCACATTCATCACCTTTTCCCAGGCGTGATGCGGGAACTGTCCCATCGGCGCGCCCCAGGTGATGCCTGCGTTATTCATCAGGATGTGCAGCTTGTCCGTACGCTCTTTCACGGCCGCAACAAGCGCATCAATGCCTTCTTCCGTCCCAACATCACCGACAAAGCCAATCGCCTTGCCGGATGCGCCGAGCGCGTTTAGCTCTGCGGCCACCGCCTCGCAGGCACCATCCTTGCGGCTGGCCATCAGCACGGTCGCACCAGCACGCACCAGCGCTTCACAGGCCATGCGCCCAATGCCTGTCGCACCACCGGTCACAAGGGCAACCTTGCCCTCCAACCCAAATAGAGACTGTATGTCCATCAGAACCCCCTCGCCGCCGCGACCTTTTCGGCATGGTAGGAGTAATCCCCCAACCACTCCGCCCCGACGCGCGCGCGTTTCATGTAAAATCCCATGTCATAGGCATCGGTCATCCCGATACCGCCATGCATCTGCACACCCTCAATCACCGCCAGCTTGGCTGTCGCTGTTGCCTTGGCTTTGGCCAGCGACACGGCAAGCGATGCGTTCTCCGGGTCTTCGTCCAGCATCCGGCCCGCGTTCAGGATGGCAGAAGCGGTGACTTCCGTCTCACACCACAAATGCGCCGCTCGATGCTGGAGCGCCTGAAAGCGCCCGATCTCGACCCCGAATTGCTTGCGCTCTTTCAGATAGCCCACGGTCATCTCGAACGCCCCCGCCGACAGGCCTGCCATCTCCGCGGCCAGCGCCGCCTGTCCCGCCTCGAGCGCGGGCTTTAGGACTGTCATGGCCTGATCAACCTGACCCAAGACATCGTCGCCTGTCGCTTCAACATCCGAGAACTCGATCCGCGCGGCATCCCGTGCATCGATCATGTTGGACGCAGTTCGCGCCACGCCATCACGATCCGCCGGAATGTCGAAAAGCGTCAAACCATCCGCCGTCCGTGCCAGCACCAGCAACCGATCCGCCAACGCACCGTCTACGACAAACTGCTTCTTGCCGTTCAACCGGAACCCATTGCCGTCTGCCTTTGCCTCCAGCGCGGTGCTCTCGGGATCAAACTTGATCCCTTCATCCACCGCCAAGGCATATGTCGCCTCACCAGACGCAATCCGCGCCAGCGCCTCTTTTGCTCGTGCATCCGATACTTGCCGCAACGCAGTCGCTGCAATCACAGCCGTTGAGATGAAAGGTGATACCGCCAGCGTCTTGCCCATCTCCTCGGCAATCACATTTGCCGCGGCATACCCCATGTCAGAACCGCCCGCGTCTTCCGGCACCAGCACCCCGGCCCAGCCCATCTCGGCCATCTCTTTCCAAAGCACCGGATCATGGGTTGCCCCATCGTCCCGCATCTGCCGCAACTTGCTGACGGGTGCCGCGCCATCCAGAAACCCGCGAGCCATGTCGGCAAGCATCACTTCTTCTTCTGTTTTAACCAATTTTGCCATGTCTCTTACCCTGGAAGCCCAAGCACACGGCGCGAGACGATAGAGAGCATCACCTCCGACGTGCCGCCTTCAATTGAATTCGCCTTCGTGCGCAGCCAGTCGCCTGCCCGGTTGCCAAGAGGTCCGTCCCATTCCAACGCATCCGACCCACCAGCGGTCATCATCAGCTCATGCCGCTGTTTATTCAGCTCAGTGCCCATGTACTTGAGCATCGCAGAGGCATCACCAGCCCCCTGCCCCGCCTCGGACTGATCCTTGTAGCGTTCCAGCGTCAGGCCAATCGCCAGCGTATCAATCTCACAGGCCATCGCATCGGCGCGCAGCGTGGCGTCCATCTCCGGCATCGTTTCGGACAGCACAGCGCCAAGCGCACGGCCCGTCCCGGTCAGGCCACCGGCCCCGCCGGAAATCATCTCGCGCTCATGGGTCAGCAGGTACTTGGCCACATCCCAGCCTTTGTTCACCTCGCCGACGATCTGGTGCTTGGGAATGACCGCATCGGTAAAGAACGTCTCGCAGAAAGGCGAGATGCCCGAGATCATCTTAATCGGCCGTGTTTCAACGCCTTCCTGTCCCATGTCGCAAAGCAGGAAAGAGATACCCTTGTGCTTGGGTGCATCCTTGTCTGTACGCACCAGCGCAAAAATCCAATCGGCCTTGTCCGCGTAGGAAGTCCAGATTTTCTGCCCGTTCACCAACCAGTGGTCGCCCTTGTCTTCACCCTTGGTCTGCACATTCGCCAGATCAGACCCAGCACCTGGTTCAGAGTAGCCCTGACACCAGCGAATTTCTCCGCGCGCGATTGGCGGCAAGTAGTGCAACTTTTGCTCGTGAGAACCGAAGTGCAGCAGCGCGGGCCCCAGCATCCAGATGCCAAAGCTCTCCAGAGGCGAGCGCGCATTGATGCGGTTCATCTCTTCTTTGAATATTTTCTCCTGATCGCGGTTCAGGCCCGCCCCACCATAGTCAACCGGCCAGGTCGGCACGGTGTAGCCCTTGGATGCACAGCGCTCTAACCAGGCCTTCTGTGCGTCTGAGGTAAAGACCCAGTTCTTGCCTCCCCAGCAAATGCCTTCCTCGGTCCGCAGACCGTCGCGCATCTCCTCAGGACAGTTCTCTTCCAGCCAATCGCGCAGCTCGGCGCGAAAGCCCTCAAGGCTCGCATCACTCATCAGATCATCCTCCCTAAAGACGTCACGTCATTTGCGGACATCCATTCCGCTGTGCAGAATGCCGACCCGAATTGCGATTGACAAGACGCGACGCCACGTCTCAATTTTGCCGAACTGAATTTTTGGGAGGACACCATGAAAGCGATGCTCAGCAAAGAGGTCGGCGGCCCGGAAACGCTTGTGCTTGAGGATATGCCCGACCCGACGCCCGGCAAAAAGCAGGTCCGCATCCGTGTGCATGCGGCGGGTGTGAACTTTCCCGACACGTTGATCATCCGCGACATGTACCAAATGAAACCGCCCCGCCCCTTCGCGCCTGGAGGTGAAGTTGCAGGCGTGGTCGACGCGGTCGGTGAAGGTGTTGACGGCCTCAAGGAAGGCGACCGCGTATTGGGTATGTCGGGCTTCGGCGGTTTTGCCACGCATGTGGTTCTCGACGCCGTGAAAGTCGTGAAAATCCCTGACGACATGCCTTATGACGAGGCGGCCTGTTTTGTCCTGACCTATGGCACGTCCCATCACGCCTTGAAGGATCGCGCTGAGATCAAGGAAGGTGAATCGTTGCTCATTCTCGGCGCCGCCGGGGGTGTGGGCGCTGCTGCAATTGAGCTTGGTAAGGCCGCGGGTGCCAAGGTCATCGCCGCCGTGTCGTCCGAGGAGAAGGCACAATTCTGTAAGGACCTTGGGGCGGATGAGACGATCATCTACAGCCGCGACATGTCTGACCGCGCAGTCCAGAAAGAATTTTCGAACCAGATCAAGAAGCTGTCGGGCGGCGAAGGTGTCGACGTTGTTTATGACGCGGTTGGTGGAGACTACGCCGAACCTGCAGTGCGCGCATTGGCTTGGAAAGGGCGTTTCCTCGTGGTCGGCTTCCCCGCGGGCATTCCAACGATTCCTTTGAACCTGACGCTGCTGAAAGGCTGCCAGATCGTCGGCGTCTTCTGGGGCGCGCATACGATGCGTGAACCCGCAAACCATGCCGAGAACATGGGTGATCTGTTTCGCATGTACAGCGAAGGCAAGATCAAGCCGCGCGTATCCGCAAGCTATCCGCTGGAAAAGGCAGGAGAGGCGCTGCAACTCCTGCAGGACCGCAAGGTGCTCGGTAAGGTTGTTGTGACGATGCCGTAGGGTGCGCATTCACTGCGCACCAACCGCCCTCTCAACCCGTGCAAAGGTGCGCAGCAAATGCACACCCTGCGTGCAGCAACGGGGATTACAAATGGCTCACATCATTGAATCCGCGCACAATCATCTGCTCTCCATGGATCACCAAGCGGGAAATCGACCCATTCGCAGCACCATTGAACGCAAAGGCCTCCGCCCTGGTGGCCATCGCCAGCGCGGCACCCACAACGCCGCCATGCACCACGACAGCCACCAGCTCATCGGGGTGCGACTGCGCCACGCGAAAAAGACCGGCACGGACCCGGCTATGGAACTGCGCAGTGGTTTCAGCCCCCGGAATGTGGCCCCACTCCTGCTCTTCCCGGGCCCGGACAATCGCCGGATCATTCTCAGCCGCACGGAACCGGAACTCTCCACCATCCCAATGTCCAAGCGACACCTCCCTCAGGTCCCGCTCCACGCGCGGCGCCAAGCCCAGATGCCGCGCCAAAGGGGCGGCCGTCTGATGCGTCCGTTGCATCGTGGTCACATAAATCGCCGAAATAGGCTCTGTTTTCAGCCGCTCGCCCACAGCATGGGCTTGCTTCTCGCCTTCCGGATGCAGCGCCGGGTCTCCCTGCCCTTCGACCATCGGGAAATCCTGACCGCGTATCGCGGCCTGCGTCTCTCCATGCCGGATCAACAGCAGATCTGCGGCACCAGGCGGCGGGCTGAACCGATGCTGTCTTGCCTCTTTCATCGCACTGCTCCCTCATTCCAACCGCAATAGGACATATCCCATGACAAACCGCCAGATCACCATAGCCGAATTGCCAACGGGCGAGCTTACCTCTGATCATTTCAGGAGCGTTGAGGCCGAGATGCCCAAGGCAGGCGAGGGAGAGGTTCTGCTCAAGGTGATCCTGATGTCCATCGACGCGGCCAACCGGTCCTGGATGAAGGGTGCAACCTACCGCGCAGCGGTGAATGCCGGGGATCCGATGCCCACCTACGCGATCTGTGAAGTGATGGAGTCAAACAGCCCAAAGCTCAGCACTGGCGATATAGTTGCCGCCGAAGCCGTATGGGCTGAATACGTCACGGCCAAAGCGCACCAGGTGCAGAAACTGCCAAAGGTAGAGACGCTTTCCCATCTCATGAGCGTCTACGGGATCGCTGGCAAAACCGCGTTCCACGGGCTGATGTCCATCGGCAATCCCCTGCCCGGCGAAACGGTTCTTGTCTCGGCCGCCGCGGGCTCTGTCGGCGGTTACGTGGGCCAGATTGCCAAGGCACTTGGCTGCCGGGTTGTCGGCATCGCAGGAGGGCCGGAGAAATGCAAATGGGTCGAAGACACATTGGGTTTCGACGCCTGCATCGACTACCGCGAAGCGGGGCTGTCCAAGAAACTTGCCGCTACCTGCCCAAACGGCGTTGATATCTACTTTGACAACGTCGGCGGCAAGATCCTCGAATCCGCCCTCAACTTCATGAACGAACGTGGGCGCGTCGTTTGCTGCGGTGCAATCAGCCAGTATGATACGGATGACGTTCTGGGCCCGCGCAACCTGCCCGGCATCGTCGTGGTCAAGCGGCTGAAGATGGAAGGTTTCATCGTCATGGACTTTGCGCACAACGACGACAAATGCCTTCGCGCGATGCAGCATTGGGTCAGCTCCGGGCAAGTCAAAGTGTTTGAAGACATCGTCGACGGGCTTGAGAATGCACCGCAGGCTCTGATCGGGCTGCTTGCAGGCGACAACAAAGGCAAGCGTCTGGTGCGTGTTGCCGCAGACCCCAGCTAAAGGATCAAAGCCATGTCATCACTTCAAACTGCCATTGATCACCATGCCGACCTGGTCGGGACCGAGGTTGGCGTGTCCAACTGGATCACCGTCGACCAGAAAATGATCGACGACTTCGCCAAGACGACGCACGACGAACAATGGATTCACGTCGACCCAGAACGCGCGGCCAAGGAAACGCCTTTTGGCGGAGCCATCGCCCATGGTTTCCTGACGCTCTCTCTGGCCAGTCGCTTTGCCTATGACTGCTTTGACATGCTGCCGGGACAGGTCATGGGCATTAACTACGGCATGAATAAGATGCGTTTCCTGATGCCCGTGCGGGCCGGTGCGCGTGTCCGGGGCCGGTTCACGCTGATCGAAGCCAAGGCACGGGATGCGACAAGCATGCTGCGCACCAACAATCTGACGATTGAGATCGAGGGCGAGGAAACGCCTGCCTTGGTAGCTGAATGGCTGGGCCTTGCCATCTTCAGGGACTAACATCCCCAAAAACCAACGAAAGGACGCCCCATGCAGGCCGACTACTTGATCTCCGGCGCCGGGGCGACCGCGCTCTCCTTCCTTGATGTGCTACTGGCAGAGACCGATGCGACTGTCGTAATCGTGGACCGCCGCGATGCCCCCGGCGGGCATTGGAATGACGCCTACCCTTTCGTCCGGCTCCATCAATCGGCCAGTTTTTACGGAGTGAATTCGCGACACCTAGGCGCGAAGCGGACGGTGGGGCAAGACTACCTCGATCCAAAGTATGAACTCTCCACCAAGTCCGAGATTCTTCATTACTTCCATGATCTGATGGAAAACGTCTATCTGCAGACCGGACGGGTCACCTATTTCCGCAACTCGGAACATCTGGGCTGCGGCCTTGTCCGCAACCTGATCACCGGGCAGGAGACGCAGATCGACGTTGCGAACAAGATCGTGAACGCAGGGATATGGGGCGACAAGGGCTCCATCCCCGCCACGCATACCCCCAATTTCAAGGTCGCGAAGGATGTGACCTGTAAACCGATCAACGATCTGCCCCGATATGCGAAAGATCACGAACACTTCTGCATTCTTGGCGCAGGCAAGACGGGGATGGATGCCGCCATCTGGTTGCTCGAACAGGGTGTTCAAGCGGACAAGATCACTTGGGTTCGCCCCAATGACTATTGGCTTTTCAACCGCGAAAGCATTCTGAATCATCCGGATCTTTTCGGTACGACCGTCGGCTCCTTTCTCACTGAACTGAAAGTGCTCGGCTCGGTTTCTAGCGTAGCGGAATATTGCGCCGCGATGGAAAAGAACGGCATCTGGCATCGCATAGACAAAACAGTCCAGCCGACCAAATTTCATGCTGCCGTCTGCTCGCCACGTGAGGTCAAATTGCTCGCAAGCATCCAGCACGTCATTCGCAAAGGCCATGTGAAAGCGCTTGAGCAGCGCCAGATAGACCTTGCTGATGGGGTCGAGACGATGCCGGAAGGCACGCTCTACATCGACTGCACTGCCCGCGCCGGTGTTGTGATGGATGCGGATACGCCGCCCGTCTTTGATGGCGACACGATCAACATCAACCTGATCCGCCCCTTCCAGCCGCTTTTCGGGGCTGCGCTCATCGCCTTTCTTGAAGCTAAAGTCCCCGATGCAGCGGCTCGCGCGGCCTGTACCCATACGGTCAACTTCCATGACACTCCCGCGCAGTACATCGCCGAAATGTTGCCCGCCATGATGAACCAAGGCGCATGGTCGAAAGTGCCGCCTGTAAAGGAATGGATGGAGCGCACGCGCCTGCAGGCCATCAACCATCTAATGGTCGGCTTTGACCCTCAGGATGCCGAAAAAATGGCGCTACTCGGTCAGTTCGGAGCGGCAAGCAAGGCCGCAGTCCAGAATATCCCGCGGATATTGGCGGCGGGTTAGATTGGCAATGCTCCACATCGACCGCTCTTGAAGCTCAGTCGCTATATCGGATGGCAAATCGGCGCAAAATCTCTCCAGGTACGGTCACGTTTGCCGAATGGCAAAGCTCAATCAGACTCTCTGCATCTTCAGGGGGAAAGTATCCGTGGTTGCGATAGATCTGAATGCGCCTCTCAAAGTCGTTTGCGTCAGCTTCTGGATGAAACTGCGTGGCATAGACGTTTTCGCCGAAGCGGATCATCTGAAACGGGCAAGACTCCGAACTGGCCAAGTGTACGCAGCCTTTGGGAAGGGCCTGTACAGCCTCCTTGTGGCCGACAAACACCTCAAAACGGTGCTCTAGTCCCATTAGCAGGGCGTCTGATTCCGCATCCGGGGTCAGAGTGCAATGCGTTGGTCCAACCGGTTCACCATAGCTCGCCTTGCTAACTTCGCCCTTGAGATGATGCGCCAGAATGCCCAGCCCATAGCAGCAGCCCATAAACGGATGATCCCTCGATGTGATCTGAGGCATAAGCTGCAGGATCTGATATTCGATACGAGCTTCCTCGGCACTCTTTTCAGCAGGGGTGTCGCTGACACATCCGGGACCCCCACCCACGATCACACCGGCGTAATCCGAAACATCAAGATCAGCAGGTATATCTTCTTGATCGACGCGGATGCGGCGGGTCTGTTCTGGTGTAAGGCCGCATTTATTGAGGATGGCAGCGAACTCATCATCGGCGGCGTCAGTCTCGGGCCGGAGTTGGAGGATTAAGAAAGGTCTCATGCTGCAGCGCTAGCTCTGGGATACGACAAAGGCAATCGCTAAGGCGATCGTCTGTGTATGTTTCACCGCCAAGAACCACTGAATTGGATGGATGCCAAATCCAATCTCCAAAACCTCGACCAATACCGCCAGGCTTTGATCTTGTCGCACTTCAAGCTCTATTCTGATCCCGAGCGCAGGCTGCGGAGCATACTGACCTTTACTGCAGCGCCGCACGATACACCGGTATTCCAGTGTGCAAAAATGACCCCACGTCAGATGGGGTGGCATAGGGTGGTCGCTCCACTCCCTGCCCGTTAGCATTTCCAGAAAATAGTTAGGATTCATTCCATGCAACTTGATCAGGCTATGCTTGAGCGGCGCTCCATTCGTGGATTTCAGGACAAGCCAGTACCCCGTGCTTTGCTCGAGGAAATCATAGCGTTGGCCAACCGTGCGCCGTCGTCTATGAACACGCAACCATGGCATCTGCACGTTCTGACAGGTGAGCCATTGAGAAAGGTCCGCCAAGGCAACGAGTCCAGGATGCTCGCAGGCGTGCCGCCTGTTCGGGAAATCGTTGATCACGGAGCATATGAAGGGCCGCATCGTGACCGCCAAGTAGAGATCGCCAAACAGCTATTCGCTGCGATGGGAATTGAGCGCGACAACAAGGAGAAGCGTCAAGATTGGGTGATGCGCGGATTCCGACAGTTCGACGCCCCGGTCTCAATTGTCGTGACTTTTGACAAGGCACTTGATGGCGGCACGATTGCCCATTTCGATCTTGGTGCTGTCACCTATGGGCTGGTGTTGGCTGCGTGGTCCCGTGGCCTGGGTGCTGTTATCAACGGTCAAGGCATCATGCAGTCTCCCGTTGTCCGGGAGCATGCCAAAATCCCGGCAGATGAAGTGATCATGACTTGCGTGGCACTGGGCTGGCCAGACGAGAGCTTTGCAGCAAACTCAGTCGTGTCACGACGGCGCGACGTCACTCAGGTAGCCAAGTTTGTGGGATTTGATACCCAGAACTGATGCGTCCATCCAAGTCACTCTGAGTGTAGCTGGAATTTGGGGTGGGCTTTTTCCGCGTGTTTTCTGAACGCCTCAGCGCTATCTCTTCCAAACAAACGAAGGAAACCCTATGCGCGATTTTCACGCCCCCGGCCGTTCCCCGATTTATGCTGCGAACGGCGCACTTGCCACGTCACATCCTCTAGCGACCCAAGCCGGTCTGGCAATGCTCAAGAAGGGATACAACGCCGTCGATGCTGCCGTCACAGCCGCAGCGGTGCTCGCGGTTGTCGAACCGGCAATGACCTCAATCGGCGGGGACGGTTTTGCGCTCATCTCGGTGCCGGGTCAGCCGCTGTATGGCCTCAATGGGTCCGGTCGCGCACCTGCCGCGCTTTCAACAGAAATGCTAATGGCACAGGGCTGGAGCCAGATGGACGACCTTTCACCCCACGCCGTCACCGTTCCAGGCGTCGTGAAGTGTTGGGAGAGCCTTCTTGAATCGCACGGGACTATTGGACTTGAAGAAGCGCTCAGACCCGCCATTGTCGCGGCCGAAGATGGGTTCGTCGTTTATCCGCGCGTCGGGACAGATTGGGCCGAATGTACTGAAAAACTCGCCTCGCAGGGAACAGGCGGGCGACACTACTTGTCTGACGGACAGGCACCCCGTATTGGCAGCATCCACAAGCTCCCTGCTTTGGCAAACACGTTGAAACTGGTCGCCAAACATGGGGCCAAGGGGTTCTATGAAGGGTCGGTAGCTGCTGATATCGTTGCTGAGCTACGGGAACGTGGTGGTATCATGACCGAGGAAGACCTCGCCGGAATCTCCGCGGATCCCTGTGCCCCTGTGTCGTCCGGATATCGCGACATCACACTTGCCGAACTGCCGCCCAATGGGGTTGGGATCACCGCACAGGTTATCCTCAACCTGTTAGAAAACTTTGACCTTCAAGGGCTTGACCCGCACGGCACTGATCGCTTTCATCTCGAAGTCGAAGCTGCACGTATCGCCTATGCTGTCCGCGATGCCCACATCGGCGACCCGGATACCATGAACCTTGCCGCAGAGGCGCTTATTGACAAGGCTTGGGCCAAGGGACTTGCTGCCACGGTTGATCCATCACGTCGTAACAATCATCTGCCCTCACCTGATCCCAACTTCCAAAGCGACACGATCTACCTGAGCTGCGTGGATAGGGATGGCATGGCCGTCTCGCTGATCAATTCGATCTTCAAAGGATTCGGCTCTGGCATCGTGACAGAAAAGACAGGCATCATCTTGCAAAACCGGGGCGCAGGTTTCCGGGTTTCGCCCGGCCATCCCAACACCATTGAAGGCGGCAAACGCCCCTTGCACACAATCATCCCGGCGATGGCGATGCAGGATGACAAGCCCCGCTATTGTTTCGGCGTGATGGGTGGGCAATATCAGCCGACGGGACATGCACATGTGATCACGAACATGATCGACTACGGTATGGACCCTCAGGAAGCCCTGGACAGCCCGCGCATCTTCTGGCGGCCCGATGAAACGCTGGAGATTGAACCGACGCTGGGGGAAAAAGTCTATGACGGTTTGAAGGCGCGAGGACATCCTGTTGACTGGACAACCAGTCCGATCGGAGGGGGTCAAATCATCGAAATTGACCACGAGGCAGGCGTTCTCATCGCTGGATCGGATCCCCGTAAAGACGGTTGCGCAATGGGATATTGATCAGGACCGTTGCCCAGGATGGCGTTTGCCAAGTCTTTTGGATCGAGAATGGGTGTGCAAGGGTCAGCGACCACTTGTTGCGATGCACAAGTTCAGTGCCGGATTGTACGGAAAACCGGCATACTCACTTCGCGAAAGATTTAGTTACGGCCTCGTAGCGGTTTTCCTGATTGGCATGCGGCGAAGTATCTCTAGCATCTCCCGCAGCTCGGCGGGATCCAGTGGAAAAAGCGGGGCCGTCCTTATGTTTGAGTTATTCATTGTATCTCCTCGGCAGACATCACAAGGCGCTTGAGCAACGTAATCCTTACCTCCTGTGCACAACACGAAGATGATCTCGATGTGAAAAATTTGGGGCACGCGCCAACTTGCCGTTGCAATTTCGGCATCCGCTTGCCTTTTTTGAAGACACGGTGCTGCAGACATCCTTGTGCCAGAAGCCGCCGACCGGACATTCGTTGAGCTGACCTGCTCTCCCTGAACAGTCCGGCAATTATGGTTAGACTTTTCTACAGCTGTGGAACCTGACAATAAAGAAAAGCCATTTCAGCGAAGAGCAGAACATTGCCATTCTGATGGAATATGAAGCCTGGCTTGGCACTTCGGATCTCTGTCGCAAGCACGGGGTCAGCGAAGCGACTTGCTACAGATGGCAGTCCAAGTATGGCAGCATGGAAACATCAGATGCGGCGTTTGGAGACGCTGGAAAGCAAGAACGTCATCCTGAAAAAGATGTTGGTCGAGCAGACGATGGATGTGGCCGCGCTGAAAGAGGTACTTAGATCCCAGTGCAGGTGGTCTTGGCCAATGGGACGGATCTGACGTTGAATGCAATGCTGAATTGGCAGGATGACCGCAACTTCTACTGGCACCACTGCGCGCCGGGAAAGCCCAGTCAGAGTAGCATGGTCGCAAACCTCGACGGGCGCAGGCGAGTGGGAAGCCTGAGCGAACACATGTTTCTGTTTCTACCCCATGCCTGCCACATGATTGCGGCATGCCGCGCTGATTAGAACCATGTCCTGCCTCACTCCAGCCCCACTGACCTGACGACATTCGAATATGCTAACCGGTTGGAGGAAGTCCGAAACCTGAACAGAGCTAACTCCCTAACTCGGATTGTCAGGGGAAAAACGTCACCTTCAATCGACCTGAAACCCGCGTAGAATGTCAGACGTAGAATTCCAAGACTGCGGTGATCAAAACTTACTAGAAAGTGCACTGATCCTGAAATTGGCCTCAGAACAGATGTTCGAAAAAGCGTTCCATACTCGCCTGTGGTTAATCGCCACTTCCAATCAGCCCCAGATGACTTTTGCGTCTATCCGCCACTAGGCAAGACCCTTTGACGCCCCAAAAGGTCTTGCCGATATGATGGACATGACGTCTACTCCACCGTCACCCACCGCAGGATAAAGAAGTTGTCCGGTCGCTGCGTCATCTGCACATTCGCCCGCGTGCCCCAGACCAAAGGCTGCACGTAGAGCGG
>CAYUSM010000066.1:0-14228 GCA_964447345.1 uncultured Sulfitobacter sp.
TGTTGATCCGGTGGCCGATGCCGAGACCATCGAGACCGAACTGATGCTGGCCGACATCGAAAGCATCGACAAACGCTTGCAGAACATTGTGCGAAAGGTGCGCGGGGGCGACAAGGAAGCCGTCCAGCAGGAGCGGCTGATGAAGATGGCGCTGGAAGCGCTGGAAGCGGGCAAGCCTGCGCGTGTGGTTGAGGTGGACACGGAAGACGCCAAGGCATGGCGCATGCTGCAGCTGCTGACCACCAAGCCTGTGCTCTATGTCTGCAACGTCGGCGAGGCCGAAGCGGCAGAGGGCAACGCCTATTCCGCCAAGGTTGCGGAGATGGCAGCGGCCGAGGGCAATGCCCATGTGATCATCTCTGCCCAGATTGAAGAAGAAATCAGCCAGCTGGAACCTGACGAAGCGGATATGTTTCTCGAAGAGATGGGCTTGAAGGAAGCGGGGCTCGACCGGCTGATCCGTGCGGGTTACGAACTATTGCACCTTGAGACCTACTTTACTGTAGGCCCTAAGGAGGCGCGTGCCTGGACGATTAAATCCGGCACCAGCGCGCCGAAGGCGGCGGGTGTCATTCACGGTGATTTCGAGAAGGGCTTTATCCGGGCCGAGACCATCGCCTATGATGACTTTGTGGCTTTGGGCGGCGAGAACGCCGCGAAGGAAGCGGGCAAGATGCGCGCAGAGGGCAAAGGATACACCGTGAAAGATGGTGACGTCCTGCACTTCCTGTTCAACACCTGACATCAGGTATGAAAAAAGGCCCGGCACACGCTGTGCCGGACCCTTTTTGCAGATCAGTCGCTTGGGTTAGCGGCTGTCGTTGCCTTCGCCAAAGCCACCGTAGATGTAGCCTTCACCCGGTGTGCGGATGGCACCACGAGTCGAGAAGGTGACATCAGCTTCGAACTCGTCATCGGCGGTTGAGACGATCTGATCGCGGCCGCGCTGTGCGCCGTCCAGATCGGTGCTGCGGACATCATCGGAGAACACTTCTTCACCGTTCTTGGATGTGTCCAACCGCAGGTCGTTGTAGCGGGTTGATTCATCCGCAAATGCGGCAGTGCTGATCAAGGCTGCGGCGGCGGTTGTGATAAAGAGTTTCATGTTTCTTATCCTTTCTGTTTTGCTTCAAAACCAGAGCTTTGTGCCCCGTCTTGCTGTCTGCCCATCCAACACTGCAGCTGCAGAAAAAGTTTCGAAAAAAGTTGGGAGAAAGAGCGGGGAGGGCTGCCGCATGAAGCGCTTCGCGTGAATTCTGGGTTTGAAAACGTAGCAGAATCAATGTGTTGATTTCAGTGTGCAATGCCGACAGGTTTCGCGTTCACAGATGTGTCAGCGCAGCGAGAGTGTCACTTATGCAGGTCTCGCTGCGGCAACCCGCCGCTCAACGGCTGTCGTTATAGGGCCCGACACCGAAGGGGTTAGTATAGGGATAGCTGGGCTGATTGGCCTCTGCATTGCGTGTGGAGAAGGTGATTGACTGAACAGATGGACTGGTCGTCTTTTGCAAAGCAACGGTGTCTTGACTGTCGGCAACGTGACCGACGCGGGTATCCAGGCGCAGGTCATTGTAGCGGTCAGAATTCCCGGCAAGGGCAGAAGTTGCGATCAAACCGGCAGTGAGGGCAAATGTGAGTGTTTTCATGATCTTTCCTTTCGTATGTGCAGCTTTTCGCGGCGCTGTTTGCTGATAAGACTCATTTGGGGTCGGTGTTCCGTCCGGACAAAGCACGCCGGTTCACCGCCTCGTGTGGGCCCGCAACAATTAGTGTATGTGGCTAAGAGGGATGTATTAGGTTTAGAAAAGTTGTTCTCTTTCAGCGCTTTACGGAGTGATTTTGGACGGTTGTCCGTTGGGTGCGCAGGCCGGCACGGAAGCGTCCGCGCGGGTTCCGGGACAGGTCTGCCCTGAAAAAACGGAGCGCGCGCGCACAATCGTGCTCACACAAGTGAGCTTCGTTTCAGTTTTCTGTGCACGATTTGACCATTCGAGCTTCTCCTAGAGAGTGGATCTGGGTCTGCTGATGGTCAGTTCCGCGAGGTCGGATCAGCCCATCGGGCACTGCACCCGTTCCATTTTTTCAGTTTGAGGCGCATTTGCTCTTGTTCCCCGCCAAATCCCCCCTGTATAGCGGGCGGTGGAGACGTGGCCGAGTGGTCGAAGGCGCTCCCCTGCTAAGGGAGTAGGCGGGAAACCGTCTCGAGGGTTCGAATCCCTTCGTCTCCGCCATTTCACTTTTCTGGTTGGCTCACCTATGGTGCTGGATGGCATCTTTAAACTGGCGTTCGAAAGTCGGTATTGCAGGGCTGTGCCAAACGCTTTGAAACAACGACCAATGATAAGGAGTTGGTTCGTACATTATGGCTCTTACCCGGTCCCAACCCCCCAAAGACTCCTGTATTGTATTGAAATGCGCTGCCCTAACTCCTTCGCTAGCGTAACAACAAACCATAGTTTTTAGGCCTAAGAGTCTAATTTGATTCCTGCTTGTCTCTTAAGATCAGCTCTTCGATCTCCCGGTCTCCCATAACGCCGACGGGGCGCAGTGCCATCGTCAGGACGATGACCAGCCCGAGCATCACGCCAGACAGGCCCAGCACTTCTGGCAGTGTGATACCCATCACGACCGGACCTGTCTCCAGCCACCTCACGACCTCAAGCCCGAACGAGATCGCGAAGGTGCCCAGGACCGCCCCTGTCACAGTGCGCATGCCGCCGAAAATCAGCATCGCGAGGGTGAGGAAGACATGGTTGAAGTAGAAGGGCCGCGCCGAGATTGTGCCCAGGAAGTAGGCGTAGGCGATGCCTGCGGTGGCAAGGATCAGGCCGGACAGCACCCAGGCTATGAGCCGCAGGCGTGTCACATCAACACCCATGGCCGCGGCACCGGTTTCGTCATCCGCTGAGGCACGGAGCATCACGCCCCAGTGGCTTTCGCGAAAACCTCGCACAATGAAAACGACAACGACGGCGAGGATAACGATGGAGGTCAGGGAGAACACCTGCGGGATGCCAAAGAACGCCTGATTGCCTTTGAAAATGTCCGTTCGGTAAAGAAAGATCGAATGCACGATCACCAGTATTGCGAGGGTCGCGATTGTGGCACCGGTACCGGTCATGCGCACGATGAAAATGCCCACCAGAAGCGAGATGATGCCAGTGATCATCAGTGCCACAAGTGCCGAGGTGACCGGGTCAAGGGCAAAGGCGTTCAGCCCCCAGGGCGCATCTGGCAAAGCGATCTGCTTCATGGCGACGGGCGTGACGCAGATCGCGGCGGCATAGGCACCAATCCCCATGAAGGCACTGTGACTGAGGTTGGTCAGTCGGGAATTGCCCATGAAGACCTGGAGGCCCAGCACGACGATCAGATTGACAAAAGCGCTGTAGACCAGCCGGAGCTGATAGTTCGATGCAAAGACGCTCGCCAAAACGCCAATTGCGATCAGGATCGCAGCCAGCATGCACGCACCGACAACACCACGTTTCTGGCTTCTGGTGAGGGTCAATGCTTGTCCCCCTTTTCCTTTGCAGGGCTCAGTATCCCATCAGGGCGCCAGACAAGGATCAGCGCAATGATCCCGAAGACGAAGGCATCTTTCAGACCGCCGTAGTCCTGTGGCAACAGGACCAGCATCGCAACCTCAACCGCACCCAGCAGGAAGCCACCCAGGACTGCTCCCGGCAGGCTGCCGAACCCGCCGACCACGCAGGCGACGAAAGCTTTGAGCACCGGATTGAAGCCAAAATGCGGATCGACCGACCCGCGCCGCGCCATGATGAAGATGCAGGCCAGACCAGCCAGTAGGCCCGAGATCAGGAAGGCCAGCGCAAAGACACGGTTGGCCCGGATGCCCGTCAGGCGCACCATCTCAAAATCCAGCGATGCCGCACGCATGGCCAGTCCCAGCGTCGTGCGTTGAAGGAAAAGCACCAGGCCGATGATGACCACGACGGTTGTCACAGATTCAAAGATTTGCAGTGACGATATCTGGACACCGAAAAGCATGACCGGCGTATCGAGGAAATAGAGCGATGTGACCGCGATGGGGCGCGGTGAAATGAAAAGAAGAAACAGGTTCTGCAGCACAATGGAGACCCCGAACGCCGTCAACAGCCCTGTCGTTGGATCGGCATAGCGCACGGGCCTGAACGCCACACGCTCCAGCGCAACAGAGGTCAGCGCGGTTGCTGCAACTGCGCCCACGATGATGATCAACGGATTGGCCGTCACGAGTGCTGCGAAGGCGACCATCGTATAACCACCCACCGCGATCACTTCACCATGGGCGAAGTTGACCAGCCCCATGACCGAAAACACAATCGCCAGACCAAGTGCCAGCAAGGCATATTCGGCACCGAACGACAGGGCGTTGATGATCTGTTGTGCGACGTAGTCCATGTCAGCCAAGCCCCGTCAGTTTCGCCATCATATCGGTGCTCCCGCCCAAATCGGCAGCTGTCCCTTCAGCCTCGATCCGGCCGTTGTTCAGCAGGTAGCCGAAATCCGAGATCTGCAGCGCCTGCCGCGCGTTCTGTTCCACCAGCAAGATTGTCATGCCTTCGGAGCGCAACTTTGCGATCATCTTAAAAACCTGCGCGACGATGCGGGGGGCCAGCCCCAGACTGGGTTCATCCAGCAGCAGGATTTTGGGCTTGGACATCAGCGCGCGCGCGATGGCGAGCATTTGCTGTTCTCCGCCCGACAGGGTGCCGCCCGGCTGGGTGCGACGCTCGCCAAGGATGGGAAATGTCTCAAACCAGCGCTCGATGTCGGCCTGCACATTTTCACGGTCTGCCCGGATGCCGCCGCCAAGGCGCAGGTTTGCCTCGACACTGAGGTTGCTGAAGATACGCCGCCCTTCGGGCGAGACTGCGATGCCGCGTCTGATGCGGTCTTCAACGGTGACCTTTGCCAGGTCAGAGCCTTCAAAGGCAATTGTGCCGCTTGTTTGTGCAATGCCGCAAATCGCTGAGATCGTTGAGGTCTTTCCGGCGCCATTGGGCCCAAGAAGCGCCACGCACTGCCCTGTGCCAACGCGCAGGGAAATGCCGTGCACCGCCTCAATGGGGCCGTGAAAGACGCGGAGGTTCTGGATATCCAGCATAGGAAGTTCGGGACGCAACCTATCGGTCGCGTCCCAGGTCGCTCACCAGTCGGATGGCACGTTATCGGGCACAACGTTGGAGACAAGAACCCGCTTGCCGTCCTTGTACCCGATCACCGGGATGGTCCGCTGCGCATAGGTCTTGGTTTCTTTGAACGAGATGCTGTCGACCGTCAGGACCGGTATGCTGTCCGCCTCCCGGATGGTCTTGGCGATGGTTGCAGGATCGGTGCTGCCTGATTGCTCAACCGCCCAAGCGACGGCCTTGACCGTGTCCGCACCGGTCGCGGGGAACAGGCCGGGCACGTCCACACCAAGCTCCTTGCACTCGGCCATGAAATTCACCACGGCGCTATCTGCCTGGCTTGGTGCCAGCGTTGCAAAGAAAACCTTGTCGAGGATCGAGGGATCGTCGGTACCGATGGCGTCCAGCGATGGATCATCAAATCCGTCAGAGCCCACAACCCAGGCATCAATGCCCGCGCTGCGCAACTGCCGGACCAGAACACCGACATCCGGCATGATCGAGGAGATATAGACCGCGTCGACGTCTTCGCCCAAAGCGCGCATCTCTGCGATCTGGGGTGACCAGTCCGAGGTGCCAAAGCTGAAGTTAAGCGTGCTCAGCACCTTGCCCCCGCCTGCTTCGATCACGTCGCCAAACCAGAGGGGCGTTTTCGCCGACCAGCTGCCACCCTCGTCAGAGGTCAGCAAAACCACGTTCTTGACCCCGTTCTCAAGCGCGTGGTTCGCTGCTGCCGTTGCTGTGAAGGGGTCAGGCGACACGCCGGTAAAGAAATTGTCGACAATGCCCGCGTGCATTTCGACTTGCGTGGATTGCGGCTGGAAGATCGACACGCCATAGCTTTGCGCGACTTGGGCGACCGGGATCATCGTGTCGGAAAAAGGGATGGTGCCCAGCATCACCGCGCCTTCGTCCAGAAACTTTTGCGCGAGCGAAATCGCCGTCTGCGTATCGGCCCCGGCATCCTGAACCAGAACCTCAATCATCTTGCCGGCGACCCCGCCATCTGCGTTGATCATCTCTGCCATGCACCGCGCGCCTTGCCATTCGGCGTAAGGGGCGTAGTCGCCCGTCATGGGCACGCCAAGGCCAATTTTGATCGTCTCTTCTGCGAAAGCTGGTGCCGACAGTGCGGTACAGGCCAGGGCTGCGAGGATACTCTTTTTCATGTTTCTCTCCTTGTTGGTGGTCTTATGAATTCAAGCAACGGCGCTTACGTCTTCGCCGAGGTAGGCGCTGATGACTTTGGGGTTTTTCGTGATCTCTTGTGGGCTGCCCTCTGCAATGATCGCACCCATATCGAGGACGGTGATCTGGTCGCAGAGCGTCATGATGAACTTCAGGTCGTGGTCGATGACAAAAAGTGCACAGTCGGCTTCTTGCTGTACCCATCTAAGTGCGCGACCCAGCGCTTCGGTTTCTTCTTCGTTCATGCCAGCGGCGGGTTCATCCAGCATCAAGACTTTGGGTCCAAGTGCCAGCCCACGCACGATTTCCAGACGCCGCTGATCGCCGTAGGACAGAGCATTGGCAGGCAGCGTGAGTTTGTCGCGCAGGCCGAATTCCTCAATCGCTGCGTCGGGGAAGCCACCAGCGCTGCCTGCGTAGCGGGCGACATCAATGTTCTGCTCCACGCTAAGGCTCGCGAAGACACGCAGGTTCTGGAAGGTCCGCGCGATGCCCAGCCGTGCGCGTTGATGGGCGTTCTTGCCGGTAAGCGACATGCCATCAAGCGTCATGGTGCCCGTTGTCGGCACCAATAGCCCCGATATCAGGTTCACAAGTGTCGATTTTCCCGCCCCATTCGGGCCGATGAGCCCGCGCACTTCACGCGCCTCCAGCACGAAAGAGACATCGCGGACGGCGTGCACACCGCCAAAGGATTTGCTGACACCGCTTAGCTCCAGCATGGGCACTCCCGACCGCTCTGGGTGAACAGGCCCCTCATGTGTTGGCCAGTTCTTCAAGAAGCTCAGCCGTCGTTACCTGTCGGCAATACCCCTTGATCGTCTGGATTGAATTTTCCTGACGCTCTGGTGTGTAGGTCAGGCATGCGTCCGTCACCTGCGTGACCAAATACCCCAGATCGCATGCGTCACGGATGGCGCTTTCCACGCATTGGTCTGTGATCAACCCCGAGATGACCAGTTGCTTCACGCCCAGGTTGCGCAAGACGTAGTCGATATGCGTGGAGATGAAGACGGACGACGAGGATTTCGGCAGAACAATCTCATCCCCCTCCGGGGCGATTTGATCAATGACTTTGCCGTCCCACGACCCCTTGGGCACATTGAATCCGGTGATCTTGTAGTCCAGCGACCTGTCGCGCCCGTCCAGCGTGAGGCTTTCGATGGTCGTATACATGACCTCGATGTGGGCCTTGCGGCAAGCGCTCTGGATCGCCTGCATGTTGCCGATGACTCGAGCGTCCAGCTCCTCGAAGAACCAGCCGTACTTCGCGGTGAATTGATCCTTGGGCATATCCTTGAACTCACCGCCGTCGCGGTGCGCGGCGAAGTTCTGGACGTCTACGAACAACAATGCGGCGGTTTCTGGCACCAACGGCGTATTGCGGGTCAATGTCATGTCGCGTTCTCCAGTACTTGGCGGATTGCGGCAGCCAGCAGGTCGGCCCAGCGGGAGACACTCGCGTCATCGGTCAAATGATCGTTCCTCACCTCGATCAAGGTATGCAGCACCTCTCGTGGTTCTGCGTGGCGGGGGATGAACCAATCGCTGGCATCATCGATCTGGTAGGGTTGGTTCAGGGCCAGTTTCAATTCGGGTGCGCGTTGGGAAATCGCTTCCATCAGAGCCGTGGCTGTTTGTGTGTCACGCCGCGCCAGAAAACCGGCGTCCCAAGGGCGATCCTGGCCCTGAAAGAAGCGCGTATAGGAATGTATCGCGAAAGTGGCCTTGCGGGGATGGGCATCGAATGCAGCGTTGATCGCGTCATTCATCGGATCAAAGATCGCCTCTTTGCGGATCGCATGGTCTGCTGCGCCAAGCCCGATATTACCCGGCACCCGGACGCCGTCGCTGACCTCGGGCACGGAGTCTTGAGAGCCCGGCGGGCGGTTGCAGTCCATCACCAATCGACTGTAACGCTGAATGACAAGCGGGCAGTGCAGCCGGTCACAGATCGCGCGTGCAAGAGCCTCCGCGCCAATATCCCATCCGATGTGCAGATCAATGGCACCCTCCGGCAACCCCAATCCATTCAGGGCATCTGGCACCGCCTGGCCCGCGTGTTCGCACAGCAGCAGGATGGGAGAGGCGGCCTCTGCACGACAGACCTCCACGGCTGCCGGATCGGTCGCGTTCAGCAAGCCGCCCTGTTCCGTGCGCGCATCGCTCGTAGCATCAATGACGTTCAATCGACTCACAGTTGTCCCCCAGCTGCTGGTAAAGTAGACGAATGAAAAATTCCAAAGTCAAGTTTTTCAAGTTGACTGAAAGAAAATTTTCAGAAACGCTGGATTCTTAAACGGAGTGTTTGCGTGGCAACTGTGCAGATCAGAAAGAAGATCGAAAAAGCGTCCGATGCCTTCACTGCGGGAGAGCGTAAATTGGCGGCGGCGATCCTGTCCGACTACCCCTATGCCGGTTTGTCCTCCATTCAGGATCTTGCGGAACGGTCTGAGGTGTCAGCGCCATCAATCTCACGTTTCATGACCAAGATCGGGCTGACAGGATATCAGGAGTTCCAGCGCTCCTTGATTGCAGAGCTGAAAGACGGCGACCGCAGCCCCGTAGAGGTTCACGAACGCGACCGCCACATTGAAGGAGACTACCTGTCCGATTTTCTTGCCAAGGCAAGCGCACAGATGGCCATCGCCGGGGAAGCCATCACCGAAGAACAGTTCAATCGCGTCTGCACGTTGCTCGCCAACCCCAAACACAACGTCTACGTCATCGGCGGGCGGATCAGTGACACGATTGCGGCGCATCTGTCATTTCACCTGCGCCAAGCACGGCGTGGAGTGTTTCATTTGCCATCGGACCCGGAAACCTGGCCGGAGTATCTGCTGCAAATGAAGACCGGTGATATCTTCTTCGTCGTTGACTTTCGCCGATATCAGACCTCGCTTGCCTCCCTCGCTGAATTGGCGCGTGAGGAACGCAATGCCCGCGTTGTTGTCATGACTGACAAATGGATTTCACCCGTCGCGCGCCACGCCACTGACGTCCTGCCCGTACCGATCGAATCCGGCACATTGTGGGACACATATTCCTCCGCCCTTGCCGTTACCGAAGCCATCGTAACCCGCATTGCCGAAGACACCTGGGAAAACACCCGCACCCGCATTGAAAGCTGGGACAGGCTGCGCGTCACCACGAAGGACACCACAGAATGACCCCGATACCGCTGATCTTTGCCGCCACCTGTGACATTGCAGGCAAGGTGCGCGGCAAGGCTTTTCCCGCCGATCAACTTGAAAAACGTCTCAGCCGTGGTGTGGGCTGGGTCCCAACAAACGTGCAGATCACCTGCTTTGACGGTATCGGCGAAAGCCCGTTTGGCTCTTTGGGTGATTTGTTATTGCTTCCTGACCCCGCTTGCGAGGTAAAGGTTGGATTTGGGGACAACAGCCCCGAGCATTTCATGCTGGGCAACATTGTCACGCTCGCGGGTGAACCTTGGCCGTTTTGTACCCGACAGATACTGCGCGATGCACTGGACCGCCTATACGCCCTCAGTGGGGCCCGCCTCTTTTCCGCCTTTGAGCATGAGTTTCAGCTTAAGGGCACTGGTGTCCCCAACGAAGGGTTTGGCCGAAACGCATTCGAGCACCAGCGCGCGCTGCTTGAGACCCTGATGGGGGCGCTGAAGGCTGCGGGCCTGACGCCTGACAGCATCATGAAGGAATATGGACCTCACCAGTTCGAGGTCGTCATCGCCCCTGAACTGGGCGTGAGGTCTGCGGACTTCGCGGTGATCCTGCGGGAAGTCACCCGCTCCGCCGCCCGGCATTTGGGCGAGGAAGCGACCTTCGCACCAATCCTTGATACCGCCTCGGTAGGGAATGGCGTCCACATTCACATGAGCTTTCAGGATGATAGCGGTACACCGCTGACCTATGATGAGAACGGGGCCTGCGGCATGTCAGAACTGACGGATGCGTTTGCCGCAGGTGTGTTGAAGTACCTGCCAAATATCCTCGCCCTCACGGCGCCCTCCGTGGTGTCCTACGAACGGCTGACACCCCATCGCTGGTCAGCCGCCTACAACAATCTCGGCTTTCGCGACCGAGAAGCCTCGCTGCGGGTGTGTCCCGTGACCGCGCAGGACCCCGCCTCCATCGCAAGGCAGTTCAACATCGAATACCGCGCGGCGGATGCTGCCGCTTGTCCACACCTTGCGCTGGCCGCTGTCGTCCATGCAGGGTGCCAGGGGATTGAGGACGGCCTGCGTGCGCCCGCCGCGACTGAGGATGACCTGTCGCTTCTCTCATCAGAGGCACTGGCGGCACGGGGGTTTGTTCGGTTGCCGGAGACTCTGGAAACGGCGCTGGACGCCTTCACGGGCAGTGCGACGGTCACGGGGTGGTTCCCGGAACAGTTCGCGGAAGTTTACCGGGCTCACAAAGAGGCCGAGATTGCGCATGTCGCTGATATGGACGTTGACGCGAAATGTGCCGCCTACGCAGAAACCTACTAGGGCAGGCAAATGAAACTGGCACTCTGGCAAACGCGGCCCCAAGCATCCATTGAAACTGCATTGGAGGCATTGTCTCGGGCCGCCCAAAAAGCCGCATCTCAGGGTGCCGATCTGCTGGTGACACCCGAGATGTATCTTGGCGGCTACAACATCGGCGCAAACCAGGTCGCCACGCATGCGGAGCAGTCCGAATTGATGCTCGACACACTCAAGACGATTGCCCAGACCTGCGACCTCGCGCTTGTCGTGGGCCTCCCTCTGCCCGGCGACCCGCGCCCCTACAATGGCTGCGTCGCCGTAAGCAAAGCCGGGCAAGAAGTGGCGCGCTACCACAAGACACATCTTTTCGGCGATGTGGACCGCACGCAGTTTGCGGCGGGCAAGACGCTATCTGCGGTTTTTGATCTAGAGGGTTGGAAAGTTGCCCTCGCGATTTGCTATGACGTGGAATTCCCCGAGCTGACCCGAACGCTGGCCCTGCGTGGGGCCGAGGTCATCTTGTGCCCAACCGCCAACATGACCCCATTCGACAGTGTCGCCAATCGCCTCGTTCCCGCGCGAGCCGAGGAAAATGCGATCTATCTTGCATACTGCAACTACATTGGAGCGGAAGCTCAGTTCGCCTACAACGGTCTGTCCTGCGTCGCTGGACCCCACGGCAACGACTTGGTCCGTGGGAGGGGCACCGACGTTATGCTCTTCGCCAGACTGGACCGGGCGGCATTGACCTTGGCCCGAAAAGCGCAGACCCACCTGACCGACCGCCGCCCGGATCTGTACGGAGACCTGATATGAAACCCGTCACGGTCTTCGGTCCCGACTTCCCCTTTGCCTACGATGATTGGATCAAACACCCCGCCGGGTTGGGATCACTGCCGCAAGAAGCCCTTGGCGCAAAGGTGGCCATCATCGGTGCAGGGGCTGCCGGCGTGATCGCAGGCTTTGAGCTGATGAAGTTGGGGTTGCGACCGATCCTCTTCGAATCCGGTCAGTTCGGCGGCCGTCTGCGCTCGCAACCCTTCGAAGGGACAGAGGACGTGATTGCCGAACTGGGCGGCATGCGCTTCCCGGTCTCCAGCACAGGCTTCTACCATTATGTCGATCTGCTGGGGCTTGAAAGTAAACCTTTTCCCAACCCGTTGACCCCTGCTGCAGGGTCCACCGTCATAGACCTGCTCGGCAAGACCTACTACGCCGAGACCTTACAAGACCTTCCACCTCTTTTTCAGGAAGTCGCGTCAGCCTATGACGCAGCACTCGAAGAAGGGGCCAATTTCGCCGCGCTGAAACAGGCAATCCGCGACCGCGACATCCCGCGCATCAAGGAAATCTGGAACCCGCTTGTCTCGGCGTGGGATGAACGCACGTTCTATGACTTCGTGGTCTCCTCAGAGGCTTTTAGGAAGCTGTCCTTCCACCACCGGGAAGTGTTCGGGCAGGTGGGCTTTGGCACCGGCGGCTGGGACAGTGACTTTCCAAACTCCATGCTCGAAATCCTCCGCGTCAACGTCACCGAATGCGACGACCACCAGCGATACATCGTTGGAGGGGTCGAGCAGGTGCCGCGTCGGCTCTGGCAGCATGCGCCCGACCAGCTTGTGCATTGGCCCGCTGGCACGACTCTGCGCCAGTTGAACAACGGTGCCACCCGTGCCGGGGTCAAACGCATTCGGCGGTTGGACGATGATCAGATTGAGGTGACGGACAGTTGGGGTCGCACAGAGGCATTTGGCGCCGTGCTCGTCACCTGCCAGACGCATCTCCTCACAACTCAGATCGAAACTGAGGAATCGCTTTTCTCCCAGGACCTCTGGATGGCGCTTGACCGCACCCGCTATATGCAGTCCGCAAAGACGTTTGTGATGGTTGACCGACCCTTCTGGAATGACAAGGACCCCAAGACGGGGCGCAACCGGATGTCGATGACCCTGACAGACCGGATGACGCGCGGCACTTATCTCTTTGACAATGGGCCCGATAAACCCTCTGTCATCTGCCTCAGTTATGCGTGGATGACCGATGCGCTCAAGGTTCTGCCCCTGCCTGTTGAGCAGCGGGTGGACCTTGCGCTGTCCGCGCTTGCGAAAATATACCCGGACGTCGATATCCGCAGCCATATCATGGGTGATCCGATCACCGTAAGCTGGGAGGCAGACCGCAATTTCCTGGGCGCCTTCAAAGGGGCGCTGCCGGGACACTATCGATACAATCACCGCATGTTCGGCCATTTCATGCAAAGCGATATGCCACCCGTTGAGCGCGGCATCTTTATCGCAGGTGATGGCGTAAGCTGGACCCCGGCCTGGGTCGAAGGTGCTGTTCAGACCTCTTTGAACGCGGTTGCAGGGATCATCGCACATTTCGGAGGCCGCGCAGCGCCAGACAATCCATCACCGGTAGATGCCTATGCCCTGCATGGACCGATCCGGCTGAGCGCGTAAGATGGGACAACGCACCGAAAGACGTCGCATTCACGGAGGGCCATCATGACCTGCACTCATACGATCCATAAACACCATCACCATCTGGGATGGGACAACACAATCGAACCCGCCCTCAGCGTCACTCCGGGTGAAACCATTGCGGTTGAAACGATCGATGCCTCGGGTGGGCAATTGCATGCAAAGGCAACTCTTGATGACCTGAAGGCGCTTGATTTCGAAAAGGTGAACCCTGTCACCGGGCCCATCTATATCGACGGGGCAGAACCGGGGGATGCCGTCGCGATCACATTCAAGGAATTCCATGCTTCGGGCTGGGGATGGACGGCAAATATTCCAGGCTTCGGGCTTTTGGCTGACGACTTTCCAGACGCCGCCCTGCATGTCTGGACGTATGACACCGGTCTGGCGAAACCTGCCGTGTTCTCACCCTTCGGCCAAGTGGCATTGAAACCTTTCGTGGGCACGATCGGGCTGGCACTCGCCGAAGCGGGTCAACACTCCGTCGTGCCGCCGCGCCGGGTCGGCGGCAACCTCGACATCCGCGACAACTGTCAGGGGACGACCTTATACCTGCCCGTCGAAGTGGCGGGGGGTCTGCTGTCGCTCGGCGACACTCACGCCGCGCAAGGTGACGGTGAAATTTGCGGCACCGCCATCGAGAGCCCGATGGACGTCGAGATCAAAGTCGATCTCATCAAGAACGCTGAATTCCCGTTTCCCAGGCTCGAGACCAGCGGCCCTGTCACCAGCCACATCGACCAACAAGGCTACCGCGTGACAACGGGCATCGGCCCCGACCTGATGCAGTCCGCCCGCGATGCCGTCCGCCAGATGATCGACTGGATCTGTTCAACCGCCAAGGTATCGCCGGTGGAGGCCTATATGCTGTGCAGCGTCTCTGGCGATTTGCGGATTTCAGAAATCGTGGACATGCCCAACTGGGTGGTGAGCTTTTACTTCCCGAAATCGGTGCTTGGCTGAGCGGGA
>CAYUSM010000067.1:0-8140 GCA_964447345.1 uncultured Sulfitobacter sp.
TCTTTCACCTTGATATAGGGCCACTTCCTGCAAATCCTTGCAACTCTATCTAGAAAGGTGGTGACAACCACATGCAGGTTAGTGTTCGCGACAACAATGTCGATCAGGCCCTACGGGCTCTGAAGAAAAAGCTCCAGCGCGAAGGCGTGTTCCGTGAAATGAAGCTCAAGCAGCATTTCGAGAAACCGTCCGAGAAAAAAGCGCGCGAGAAAGCTGAAGCGATCCGCCGGGCCCGTAAGTTGGCTCGCAAAAAAGCGCAACGCGAAGGCATGATGTAAATCATCCACAGCGTTTGCTGAAGAATTAAACCCCCGCATGGCCAGGCCAGCGGGGGTTTTTCTTTTGGTCGGCAATCGACCTAATGACCTTTATCAAAATTGGCCGTGTCAAAATACAGTGGGACCACCGCCAGTCGGTACGCAGTTAATTCTGCTGCGATCCGACGATGGCCCCGACCCGTAATTGCGGGTAGCGCTTCGGGTTATCAGGAAGATTTTCCCGAAGCGTTTTGGGTCCCTCTGGTCCATCGATCACCTGCGACAGCCCCAAAGGGTAAAATAATTTTGCGGTAGATATGAAACTCAGGAGTGCACATTGACCTGCGGCGCATTCTGCAGCCCGGAAACCGAACCGGGTGGGAGAGGTTACAGCCTTGCTACCGTAGGTGTTGTGCTGACGCTTTGACGTGGGCGGTTCAGGGGGAGAGCCCGGACCCGAATGAGGTGTCGGTCCTTGTCGTCTCTTTCGTCCTCTTGGTGTTTCCTCCGCTTATAGTGTCTGGGTCTGTAATGACCGTGCACCCACACTGCCACGTGTCTGGCAGCGGCTCTGTGAAGCGGTTCACAGAAGTCAAAAAAACTTACAGGAAATTTGTTTTTCGCAGATTTTCCAACGCGTTGGCATCCACCAATCTAAGCCGCCCGCGCGACAAGGATACCAATCCCTCGCGCTGCCACTCTGCCAGGTTCTTGGAGACCACCTCGCGGGTTACTCCAACATAGTCGGCCAGTTGGGCCTGTGACATCGCGATCTCGCCGTTTTCGCCCGCAAGATAGATCACCTTTGAGGCCAGCCGCGCGGTGGGGGTCATAAAGACCTGTTCTTCGACCTGCTGGCTCAACCACCGCATCCGTTTGCCCGCAAAGCTCAGAAGCTCTGCCGCCAGATGTGGTGCGGTCTCAATCCCCTTAATCACCGTGGCCTGGCTGATGGCGCGCAACTTGCAGTCTTCCACAGCTGAAATGCCCGCAGTGCGGGGGCCCGGATCAAACATCGCTATCTCGCCAAAAACGCTGCCCGCCCTGAGCAAGTTCAAAGACAGTTTGCGTCCGCCTTCGGAATAGACAGAGACCTCCAGCAGCCCTTCATCCAGTACATACAGGCGATCATCGTGATCATCCTGTTCAAACAGTGTTTCACCTGCGGTCAGCCGTTGCGTGACAAAACTGTCGTCGAAAAGCTGCTGCAGCGCCTGCGACGCATCCAGAAAAAAGGTCTTTTGATCCATTGCCTTGCAAAGCTCCCCACCCTGCGGGGTAACTTTAGCTCGTCGCAGCCACGATCAAAGCTTTATCTGCATCAGCCGCATGAATTCTACCCATCCGCTAATCCGGTGAGCGAGCACAACCTTGCATCCAAGAAACTGGCCCCACTCGACGCAGCAACCCTTCGTCCTTAAGCTGTCCGGGACGCCACACAAGGAGCTGCCCCATGCATTACGCCCCCATTCGCGCGATCACCCAGGATGAAATCGATACCTTTGCCAGGGACGGGGTTGTCTGCCTGCGCAAGTTCTTTGACGCACCCACCGTTGAGCTTTTGCGCGACATGGCAGAAGAAAACACCCGCAATCCCAGCCCCATGGCCGTGGATGCCTCGCGCGAGGGCACGGGGCGGTTTTTTGGCGACACTTTTGTCTGGGACCACCATCCGCCGCTGAAGGATTTCATCTGGCATTCCCCGGCCGCAGATATGGCGGGTGCCGTGCTGCAATCAAACAAGGTCAACGTGATCTTTGACCAGTTCCTGATCAAGGACCCCGGCACGTCCACCCCGACCCTCTGGCATCATGACCAGACCTATTGGCCTGTGGCAGGTGATCAGGTCGCGACCATGTGGATCGCGCTTGATCCGGTCACCAATGAGACGGGGGCCGTCGAATATATCTGCGGCTCACACAAATGGGGTCAGCGGTTCAAGGCGGTCTCGTTCAAGGATCAGGACCTTTACAAAGAGGATCTGCCGGACGTTCCGGACATTGACAACAACCGCGATCAATATGAATTCGTGCAATACGAAATGGAGCCCGGCGACTGCACCCTGCACCACGGGCTGACCGTGCATGGCGCACCTGGCAATTCCAGCCTGACGCAAAAACGCCGCGCCTACATCATCCGCTGGGCGGGTGATGACGCCACCTATCATCCTCGTCCCAACCTTCAGCCGATGTTGCGCGACCCCGGCATCGCGCCGGGCGATCCGTTGGATTGTGATCTCTTCCCGGTGGTCCGCCCGGCTTAGCCGATGTCAGGTGCCGGGCGCACGGTTTCAGACCCGGCTCCGTCCAAGGATCATATCGCTGGCCTTCTCCGCCATCATGATTGTGGGCGCATTGGTGTTCCCACTGGTGATCGCAGGCATGGCACTGGCGTCCACCACCCGCAGCCCATCAATGCCACGCAGACGCATCTGCGCATCAAGCGGTGCGTCCTCCCCGCCCATCCGCACCGTACAGGTTGGGTGAAAGATCGTCGTGCCAATGTCTCCCGCCGCCCGGTCAAGTGCCGCATCGTCCTCCACCTCGATCCCCGGCTTCACTTCCTGCGGGCTGTAACGCTGCATGGGCGTTTGCCCCATGATCGCCCGCGCCTGCCGGATGGCATCCCGTGCGACGCGCCGGTCACCGGGCGTGCTGAGATAGTTGGGCGCGATGACCGGCGGTTCGTTGGGATCGGGCGAGGCGATTTGCACGGTCCCCCGGCTTTCGGGCCGCAGATTGCAAACACTCGCCGTGATGGCCGGGTAATCATGCAAGGGTTGCCCAAAAGCCTCCAATGACAAAGGCTGAACATGATATTCCAAATCAGCCGTTGCCAGATCAGGCCGCGACTTACTGAACGCGCCCAATTGGCTGGGCGCCATTGACATCGGCCCTGATCGTTTCAGCGCATACTCCAGCCCAATCCTTGCTTTTCCCACCAGCGAATTCGCCAGCGTGTTCAGCGTCTTTGCGCCCTTGAGTCGCCAAGAGCAGCGGAGCTGAAGATGATCCTGCAAATGCGCGCCGACCTGCGGCGCATCCAGCAGCACGTCAATCCCGTGTGCCTGCAATAGAGCGCCGGAACCGATACCGCTGAGCTGCAGGATTTGTGGCGAGTTCACCGCACCCGCCGACAGGATCACCTCTGCCGCTGCCCGCGCAGACTTCACCTCGCCGTGCTGCTCGTACTCAACCCCGACCGCCCGGCCGTCTTCAACGATGATCCGCCGCGTATGCGCCTGTGTCTCAACTTTCAGGGTGTCGCCCGTCGCGGTGCGCAGAAAGGCCTTGGCCGTATTCATCCGCCAGCCGGAGCGCTGATTGACCCGGAAATACCCGACGCCCTCATTGTCGCCAGTGTTGAAATCCGTGACCTTCGGCAGCCCCCAGGCCGCTGCTGCGTCCATCCAGTGATCCAGCACATCCCAATGCAGCCGCTGGTTCTCCACCCGCCACTCGCCGCCTGATCCGTGCATCTCCGATGGGCCATCAACGTAGTCTTCGGACTTCTTGAAATAGGGCAGCACGTCATCCCAACCCCAGCCGGTCAGACCCATCTGTCGCCAGCCGTCGTAGTCCGCCGCCTGCCCCCGCAGGTAAAGCATTCCGTTGATCGACGAACAGCCGCCCAAGACCTTGCCACGGGGATAAAGCAGCGCGCGCCCGTTAAGACCCTCTTCTGCGGCAGTTTTGTACATCCAGTCGGTGCGCGGATTGCCGATGCAGTAGAGGTACCCCATCGGGATATGCACCCAGTGGTAATTGTCCTTGCCGCCTGCCTCCAGCACCAGCACCCTGTGTCCTGCTGAACTCAGCCGGTTGGCGACCACGCAACCCGCACTGCCCGCCCCGACAATGATGTAGTCCCAGCTCATACGGGCAAGGCCGTCGTCTTGAAAACTGTGCGCAACGCAAAGCTTGACTGCATCCCCTGTACCCCCGGCAGGCGGGCAAGGTACTGGCGGTGGATGCGGGCAAAGTCTTCGGTATTCTCCGCCACAACCTTCAGAAGATAATCCGCAGATCCGGCCATCAAATGGCACTCCAGCACGTCAGGAATACGCGCAACTGACTTCTCAAAGGCATCCAGCACATCGTCTGTCTGCCCCCTGAGCGTGATCTCCACAAAGACGGTGGTCGGCACATGCAGCTTGCGGGCGTCCAGCAAAGCGACGTAGTCACGGATGTAGCCTTCTTTCTCCATCCGTTGCACCCGGCGATGGCAGGCGGAAGGCGACAGGTGGACGTCATCAGACAATTCCGCATTCGACATCCTGCCATTGCGCTGAAGCGCCCGCAGGATGCGTCGATCAATCTCGTCAAGGCTCATCTACGCAAATCCTTCGCGTTCAAGTCTGATTTTCCGCAAGACTATCCCGTTTCATTGCCGCAAGGACAACCGAATTCGCACCCCTTTGCACGCGACACTGCCTAAAAACCGGGCAGATATGAAATTCAGGGAGCGCGCCATGAAAATCGGTTGCCCAACAGAGATCAAACCACAGGAATTCCGCGTTGGCATGACGCCCAGCGCGGCGCTGGAAGCCGTCAATGCGGGCCACGAGGTCATCATTCAGAAAGGCGCTGGTGTTGGCGCGGGCTTTGACGATGATCAATACGTCGCTGCCGGTGCCGTGATGATCGACACGGCAGAGGAAATCTTTGCCACCGCCGACATGATCGTAAAGGTAAAGGAACCGCAGGCCGTTGAGCGCAAGATGCTGCGCGAAAATCAGGTGCTGTTCACCTACCTGCACCTTGCCCCCGATCCAGAGCAGACCAAAGACCTGATGGAAAGCGGCTGTACCGCGATTGCTTATGAGACCGTCACCGACCGCATGGGAGGGCTGCCCCTGCTTGCCCCCATGTCCGAGGTTGCAGGCCGTCTGGCCCCGCAGGTAGGGTCCTGGACCCTACAAAAGGCCAACGGTGGGCGCGGCGTGCTTATGGGCGGCGTGCCCGGTGTCGGCCCCGCCAATGTCATGGTGATCGGCGGTGGTGTTGTCGGTACGCATGCCGCGCGTATCGCGGCTGGCATGGGGGCTGATGTCACCGTGCTGGACCGATCCCTGACCCGGATGCGTTATCTGGACGATGTCTTTGGAGGCACGTTCAAGACCCGCTATGCCTCTGCCCAGAACACAATGGAACTGGCGCGCGAAGCAGACATGATCATCGGTGCGGTTCTGATCCCCGGTGCAGCAGCACCCAAGCTGATCTCCCGCGCACAGCTGGCCGAGCTGAAGCCGGGCGCGGCCCTGGTGGATGTGGCCATCGACCAGGGCGGTTGCTTTGAGACCTCCAAGGCGACCACGCATCAGGACCCTATCTATGAGGTGGATGGCATCATGCACTACTGCGTTGCCAACATGCCCGGTGCTGTCGCGCGCACTTCAACCATCGCGCTTGGCAACGCCACCATGCCCTTCATGCTGGACCTCGCCAACAAGGGCTGGCGCGAGGCCTGCGCGGAGGACGAACATCTGCTTAACGGTCTGAACGTGCACGCAGGTAAATTGACCTACCATGCCGTCGGCAAGGCGCTTGGCATCGACGTGCTGTCACCCCGCCTCGCGCTCAAAGAGTAGGATACCCATGGGTAACCCGTTAACCCTTCGTGAATGCCAAGGGTTAACGGGCCAGAAGGCGTTGTGATTTTTCCGCTCTCGGTTCAGAGAGTTAGAAAATCCACCGGCCCTGAAGGGGTTAACGCAAAAGGCGCGTTACCCGCTCCGTTTTGCAATCTCCCGGATCAGCGCAACCGCCTCGGCGGGCGGTTTGCGCTCAACCCTGCGATAGTCAGAGCCGTCCAGCTTGCGCTTTAGCAGACCCAGACCAATGAGGCTGCGCCGCAGCAGTGCGGCATCGTCAAAGAGATGTGCATGGTTCAGAACGCCGTTCACGTCCCGCTCGTGCAGGGTCTGATCAGCGGGCAACTTTGACCACAGCACCCAGAGCGCAAGCTCCTGCACATAGCGCTTGGAAGGCCAGCGGATCAGCAGGCCTTTCGTATCGAACTGGTTGAGTGTTTTCTCTACCCGGCCGAAATCCACGGATTGCATCGGCACCGCTTCAAGGCGCGCCTTTGCAGCGGTGGAGGCCCGCAAGTGTTGATGGTTTCGAAATCCCGCAGCACGGGCCAACATGTTCAGCAGCGTCAGATGAGAGGGCGTCTCATCTGCTGCACGGAGCTGTTTTGACAGGGCGCGCGCAAAGGGGGTGATGTCCGCCACGGTAAGCGGAAGGGCGTCTTTGGACATGTTCATCCTCAATCTGCCGCAGCAAAGCCGCTGGTCGCTGACTTGCGGACGCGGCATTGAGAAAAGTCACATCAATGAAGCGTATCGGGCAGCTTTAGCTTTCCGCGAGCGGAACAGCGACGCCTGGGTGACTGCCAACCGACCTCAGAGCTACTGCAGAGAGGTATGCAGTGCAAGGGCGTTGGGTTTGTGGCGGAAGGTCTGGTCCTTCGCCGCGCATATTGCTGGGCGTGAACGAACCGGGAGCGATGTTGAATCAGCGCTCGGTAAACAAAAATGCGGCCCGGAAACCTCCGGACCGCATGTCGATGATTGAAACTTTCTAGCTGCCTTTGGCCAGCGAATCGCGGATTTCCAGAAGCACATCCAGCTCGGAGGGGCCAGTGTCGACCTCTGGCGCCACCTCTTCAGGCTTCTCAGCCGCTGCTTTGACACGGTTCACCATCTTCACCAGCATAAAGACGACCCAGGCAATGATCAGGAAGTTGATAACCGCCATGATGAAAGCACCATAGGCAAAGACGGAAGCACCTGCCTCACGCGCCGCTTCCAGTGACGCTCCTGCTGGAACCTCACCGCTGAGCACCGCATAATTATTGGTGAAATCCAGCCCTCCGGTGAAAAGCCCGATGATCGGGTTGATCAAATCGGCCACCAGCGAGCTGACAATTGCGGTGAAGGCTGCGCCGATGATGATACCAACGGCCATGTCCATTACATTGCCCTTGGCAATGAAATCCTTGAATTCCTGAATCATTTTCTGTCCCTTTTCCAGTAACGCACGACTACTGTTCGCTTCAGTCAGTTCGTTGCCGCACAATCGTTAACACATCACCGCACATGGAGAAGGCTGTTTTTATGGGGAAAAGTGCCTAACTGTTCCCTCAGCTAGATGAGGAGCAAAAAATGGCCGACCTTTCCGCTTTCCCGATCACCAACAAATGGCCCGCCCAAAACCCCGATGTCTTGCAGCTCTATTCCTTCCCGACACCCAATGGTGTGAAGGTCTCGATCATGCTGGAAGAGACGGGCATCCCCTATGAGGCTCACAAGGTCACGCTGGCCGATGCGGACGTCAAAAGCTCTGAGTTTCTGTCGCTGAACCCCAACAACAAGATCCCTGCGATTATTGATCCAAATGGGCCCGATGGCGCCCCGATCGGGATCTTTGAAAGTGGCGCGATCCTGATCTATCTGGCAGACAAGTCCGGCAAGCTGATCGGATCAAACGCGTCCGAACGCGCGCATGTGATCCAGTGGCTGATGTTCCAGATGGGCGGCGTGGGCCCGATGCTGGGCCAGCTTGGATTCTTCTACAAATTTGCCGGGTCCGAATGGGAAGATAAGCGCCCCCAGGAGCGCTACATCAACGAGGCCAAGCGCCTGCTGGGTGTTCTGAACCTTGAACTGGCCGGCAAGGACTGGATCGCGGGAGACTATTCCATCGCCGATATCGCCATCGCTCCATGGCTGCGTGCGCTGGATTTCTATGGTGCCAAAGAGGTGCTGGGCTGGGAAGACCACAAGAACCTCGTGTCCTACGTTGAGCGGTTTACCGAACGCCCGGCGGTGCAGAAGGGTCTTGTCACGCCACCGCGCGATTGAGCCCGTCGGGTGCGCA
>CAYUSM010000067.1:8240-14194 GCA_964447345.1 uncultured Sulfitobacter sp.
GGGGCGTTGGTGTTGCCGCCCACAAGACGCGGCATCACGCTGGCGTCCACCACGCGCAAACCGTCTAGCCCGCGCACCCGTGCCTCTGTGTCCACCACGGCCATATCATCCGTCCCCATCTTACAGGTGCCCACCGGGTGATAGATCGTGTCGGCGCGCTTGCGGATGTCGGCCTCAAGCGCGCCATCGCTGCCGTCATGGGCATAAAGCTGTTTGCCCCGCCAGGGATCGAGCGGTGGCGCAGTCAGGATGCTCTCCATCTGCCGCGCGCCTTTCATCAGCAGTTCAAGGTCGCGTTTGTCCGACAGGTAGTTTGGGTCAATCCGCGGTGCGTCACCCGGTTTGGCTGAGTTCAGACCCACGGAGCCGCGCGTGTGGGGGCGAAGCACACAGACATGGCAAGAATAGCCATATTGCAGATGTATCTTGCGCATGTGGTCATCCACAATGCCGACCACGAAGTGCAATTGCAGGTCAGGTCGGTCCTGCGACGGGTCAGATTTGAGGAAGGCACCACCTTCCGCAAAGGGCGTGGCAAACATGCCCGTCCCGTCCTTGCGCCACTGCATCCCGGCTTTGAAAAGCTTGGCAAGTCCCGAGGGGACCAGCCCAATCACGTCCTGCCGTTTGGAATGATAGCTCATCACGTAATCCAGATGGTCCTGCAGATTCTGGCCAACGCCGGGACAGTCATGGCGGACGGCGATCCCATGGGCGTTCAACTCATCGCGCGGGCCGATACCGCTGAGCATCAGGAGTTGCGGAGAGCCGAAGGCACCGGCGCTGAGGATCACCTCTTTGCCCGCCTCTACGGTTTTGACCTGCCCGATGTGACGGATTTCCACCCCGGTCGCACGACCGTCCTGCAGCACCACGCGACGCGCCTGCGCCTTGGTCAGGATCGTCAGGTTCGGACGGTGCCGCACGTCTCGATTGAGATAGGCTGCAGCGGCAGAGCAGCGCTCGCCCTTGGCAGGGCCATCGTGAAACTGGGTGACCTGATAATACCCCGCGCCTTCCAGTTCCGGGCCGTTGAAATCCGGGTTGTGACGAACCTGCTGTTCGCCCGCTGCATCAATAAAGGCCTGCGCGATGGGTCGCGGTTCCGACTGTTCCGCCACTTGCAGCGGTCCATCCGCCCCATGCAGATCATCAGCCCCGCGCACATTGCCTTCGGCCTTTTTGAAGTACGGCAGGACGGAGGCCCAATCCCAGCCTTCGCAGCCCAGATCGGCCCATTCGTCGTAGTCCTTCTGGTGCCCCCTCACATACAGCATCGCATTGATGGCCGAGGACCCGCCCAGCGCCTTACCGCGCGGCTGAAACCCCCTCCGCCCGTTCAGCCCCGGTTGCGGGACTGTCCGAAAAGCCCAGTTGTTGATCTTGGGACGACCCGAAATCATTGCAGCAACCAGTCCAGGCGCACGGATGAAGATGTCGCGCCCGTTGCCACCTGCTTCGATTAGGCAGACGGATGTGTTGGGGTTCTCGCTCAGTCGCGAAGCCATCACACAGCCAGCGGAGCCGCCGCCCACGATCACGTAGTCGAATTTCATGATGTCCTCCCGTTTTAGGCGAAAGTACGTGCGGACCTGCACCATTGCAAAGCCCCAGACCCGCCGTTACCCATGGTCAGCCATGATCCGCGAGGTTTTGATCCATGGACCCCATTCTCTTTGCCAGCTTTCTGGCCGCAACATTTCTGATTATCGTCTTTCCTGGTCCGTCCTGCGCGCTGGCCTCAAGCCAGCTGGTGCGCCACGGCCCGCGTGCGACCTTTGCCTGCGTGGCAGGCGATGCGCTGGGGTCGGTGGTGCATATCATCATCGCGGTCGCCAGCCTGCAAGTGCTCATCGGGCTTGCCGACATCGTACTGCCTTACCTGCAGATCGCCGGGGGCATGTTCATCCTGTATCTCGGCCTGCAGTCCCTGCGCGCGCATCAGGATGGCACGGTACCACACCTGACGCCCGGGCGGTCGGCCTTCATCTCGGGCTTTTTTGCCTGTGTGACTAACCCCAAGGCCATCGTGTTCTTTGTAGCGCTCTTTCCGGGCTTCATCTCAACCGATCACGCCATACTGCCGCAGACCATCATCTACGGCGCGATCTTCGTGGTTCTCGATGCAGCGTCGATCTTGGCTTACGCCTTCCTGGCCAACTACGTGATCCGCAACACCATCGGCTCCCGCGTCAGCGTTGAAACGCTCAGCGGTTGGGGGCTGATCGGAGTAGCACTCTTGCTGATGTTCAAAGGCTGGAAAGAAGTCCCGGCCCAGTAGGCTTAGCCGGGCAATTTGCCGGTCAGCACGTAGCGCAGGATCTGCACCACCTGTGTCGGCTCGGACGCCACCGCAAGGGCCGCCGCGTCCACTTCTTTCAACGCATGGGCGTGATCCGGTCCGTGCAGGATGATCAGCGATTTACCCAGTGCCGCAGCATATCCGGCGTCAAAGGCGGCGTTCCACTGTTTGTACTGGTCGCCAAAGCGGACAACGACCACGTCCGCATCCTCAATCCCCTTGCGGGTACGGATGGCATTCACCTGCGCCCCTTTGCGATCGTGCCAGAACTTGTCAGGCTCAGCCCCAAGGATCGCAACACCGCAATCATCGCTGGCCCCGTGGTCTGTCACCGGGCTGTTAAAGGTCACATCAAGACCCTCAGCCCCGTCGATGATCTGCTCACGCCAGTCGGTGTGAATTTCGCCGGAGAGATAAACGTTGAGGGCCATGCTGTTTCCTTGCTTTTGCGGCCCCGGGTGTGATCCGGGGCCTCTTCATTGCGTCACGACCTAGACAGGTGCGGCCCCGGTTCAAGTCCGGCGCGGTGTTCCTCAGCCGCGCAACGTGCCGCCGGTGGCTTTGGTCACCTTTTCAACCACCTTTGCACCAACTGCCTCGATATCCGCGTCTTTCAGCGTCTTGTCCGTAGGCTGCAGGCGGACGGTGATGGCAAGTGACTTCTTGCCCTCGCCCAGCGCACCTCCAATAAACTCGTCAAAGACGCGCACCTCATCAATCAGCGCCTTGTCCGCGCCCATCGCGGCATTGACCAGCGTCAGCGCCTCGACATCGGCATTCACGACAAAGGCAAAGTCACGCTCGACCGCCTGCAGATCGCTGATCTGAAGGGCCGGGCGCGTGGCCCCTGACTTGCGCGGCAGCGGCACCTCGGCGGGCCACAGCGTAAAGGCCATGGCCGGGCCCTTGACATCCATCGCCTGCAGGATTTTCGGATGCACTTCACCAAAGATACCCAGCACTTTCTTGGGACCCAGACAAATCTTGCCATGACGGCCCGGATGCCACCATTCCCGCGCCCCGCGCAGAATCTGCACCTTGGCAGGCGCGCCAATGGCGGACAGCACCGCTTCGGCATCCGCCTTGACGTCATACACATCGACCGGGCGGCTGGCCCCATGCACGTCCTTTGGGCCGGTGCGCCCGATCAGCAACCCGCTGACCAGCGTGTGCTGTTCTTCCGGCTCCCCACCATGAAAGGCCGGACCCACCTCAAACAGCGCCATATCCGCAAAGCCACGCGCCTGATTGCGCGCAGCAGCGGCCAGCAGACCGGGCAGCAGCGCGGGGCGCATGTGGCTCATGTCAGAGCTGATCGGGTTTTCCAGCATCGTGGCCTCATCGCCCCCACCGAAGAGCGCAGCCGAGGCCTGATCAATGAAGCTGTAGGTCACGCATTCATTGTAGCCCAGTGCTGCGCAGGCACGCCGCGCCGCCGTCAGCCGACGCTGCATGGGTGACAGGATCGGGCGCGGCACACCGTCTGACAGACGTGGCAACGGCTTGCCCTCCAGTTTGGTCAGCGAGGCAATACGCGCAACTTCCTCGACCAGGTCCGCCTCGCCCTGCACATCAGGCCGCCAACTGGGGACAGAGGCCATGTCGCCGTTCAGCGTAAACCCAAGGGTGGTCAATGTGGCGCGCTGGGTTTCGGCAGGAATGCTCATGCCCACGAGCGATTGCACGCGGTCCGTGTCGAGCTTGTAGGCGCGGGAGGTGTCCGGGATGGCACCAGCCACCACGACCTCCGACGCCTCACCGCCTGCGTTTTCCAGGATCATGCGCGTGGCGTGCTCGACGCCATGAGGTGTCCATTCGGGGTCAATGCCCCGCTCAAAACGGTACCGCGCGTCAGAATTGATCTTCAGCGCGCGGCCCGTGTAGGCGGTGCGGATCGGGTCGAAGTAGGCCGCCTCCAGAAAGACGTTTGTGGTCTCTTCAGTGCAGCCCGTGGCCAGACCGCCCATGACACCACCGATGCTTTCGACGTTCTCGACATCAGAGATCAGCGTCATGCCTGCGTCGAAGGTGTATTCTTTCTCATCCAGACCAACCAACGTCTCGCCCCCTTTGGCGCGGTGGACGCGCAGGGCGTTGCCCGCGATCTTGTCGGCGTCAAAGACGTGCAGCGGGCGGTTGCGGTCGTAGGTGAAGAAGTTTGTCACATCCACAAGAAAGGAGATCGGACGCAACCCGATGGCGCGTAGCGCGTCTTGCAGCCACGCAGGGCTGGGACCGTTCTTCACGCCTTTTATCACGCGGCCATAGAAGACCGGGCACTGATCCAGCGTGTCGTCGTCAATGGTCACACTCACAGGACACGGGAAGGTCCCCGGCACCGGATCGGTGTCCCGATCCTTGAGCTTGCCCAGTCCCCGCGCTGCCAGGTCACGTGCAATGCCACGCACGCCCAGCGCGTCGGGGCGGTTGGGTGTGATCGCAATCTCGATGACCGGGTCGACCTTGGCCGGGTCGTTCTCTGCCAGCCAATCGACAAAGCTATCGCCGACCTTGCCCGACGGCAGCTCAATGATACCGTCGTGTTCTTCCGACAGCTCCATCTCACGCTCTGAGGCCATCATGCCAAAGCTCTCAATCCCCCGGATTTTGCCGACGCCAATGGTCGTGTCGATCCCAGGCACATAGACCCCGGGTTTGGCCACCACCACGGTGATCCCCTCGCGGGCGTTCGGCGCGCCGCAGATGATCTGTTTGACGCCCTCGTCCGTTTCCACCTGACAGACGCGCAGGCGGTCAGCATCGGGGTGTTTTTCGGCCGACTTAACGTAGCCGATGGTAAAGTCACGCAGCCGCGCCCCACGGTCCTCCACCCCTTCGACCTCAAGACCGAGGTCGGTCAGGGTCTCGCAGATCTCGTCTACCGAAGCTTCGGTCTCAAGATGATCCTTCAGCCAGGAAAGCGTGAATTTCATGGGTCCGTCCTTGTGCGTCTACTTGGCCGCAGTCGGTATCCTCTATCGAGGACAGTTTCAATCCGGGAGACATCCCCTGCTTCATCTTTCCAATACAATTCAATCCTGCCCGCGCCCCATGGCACAGCCGCTCAGGGATAACGCGGCGTCCGCCCCAAAAGCTGATCCAGTTGCCAGCCAATCCAGCCATGCGGGATGAAGTGCCCGCCGGGATGCACATCAAGCGTCACCTTGCCGCCGTCACACTCCCAGACACGACGATCCAGCGTGAGCCAGTCCACGGCTTTCCACGGCCCTTCCTGCCGCGCCGTACCACAGCCGTAGATGTCGCGCCAGAGCGCCACGGGATGAGTTTCATCCCCGCCTGGGCCATAAGGAAACCGCATGACGGTGTCGGCAAAACCATAGACCTGTCGCACCTCGCGAGGGGCCTCGGCGCAGTCCTCTGTCTGGGGAATGGTGCCGGAGATGGCCAGCAGCGCGGCCACGCCGTAGCCGTTCTCGCAAACATAGCGCCAGGCCATGGCAGCACCGTAGGAATATCCAGAGACATAAAGACGTTCACGATCAAGGGGGAAGCGCTTGGCCACGTCCTCGATCACTGCCGCGGCAAACGGCACGTCGCGCCCGCCGGGTTGCCAGAAGTCCCAGGTCCGCCCCTGCCCGTTGGGTGCGATCAACAACACGCCCCGCCGCCGGGTGTGCCCGGAGATGCGCTG
>CAYUSM010000068.1:0-14074 GCA_964447345.1 uncultured Sulfitobacter sp.
CAACCAGCAGCGCGCCTTTGGGGATCTTGCCGCCGAGGCGGGAGAATTTCTGCGGATTGCGCAGGAACTCGACGATCTCTTCAAGCTCTTCCTTGGCCTCGTCGATGCCCGCGACATCGTCAAAGGTCACGCGGCCATGCTTTTCGGTCAGCATCTTGGCCTTGGACTTGCCAAAGCCCATCGCCCCACCTTTGCCGCCGCCTTGCATGCGGTTCATGAAATAAATCCACACACCGATCAGCAGTACGATGGGCAGCAGCGACATCAGGAAGGTCTGAAAGCCCGACTGCTGTTGCGGACGGGCCTGCACCGGTACGTTGTTGTCGATCAGCAGCGACGTGATCTCGGCATCTTCCGGTTTGATCGCGATGTAGTCGCCACCGTCTGAACGGCGGAACCGGACCTGTTCACCATCCAGCGTGACGTTGCGTACATCACCGCTTTCGACAGCGCTCACAAACTCGGTATAGGTGATTTCATTGCTTTGCAGATTGTTGCCCGACCCGCTGAAAAGATTGAACAGCGCCAGTACAAGCAGCATCAAAACGACCCAAAAGGCCAGGTTGCGAACATTTCCCAAGGAAACTCTCCTAAATTTTGCGGGACCCTATCATGGACCGGACCCCATGGCACACCCCTGCGGTGCCGCTTGGTTTATAAGATAGAGAACATGCGCGGAGGTTCAATGCGGTAGTAGTGCGGCAAAGAATGCATCTGCCCCACCTTCAAGCACGCAGTCCCAGTCCTGGGCAAATCCCGCCAAGGGCGCCGATACAAGCTCATCCCCGCGCCAGATGGAGGGCGTGGACTGCAAAACGACATGCGGACGCCCCGTTGAACGCCAGTCTGGGCATTGTTCGAGCCCTTCCATGCCAAGCGCACGCACCTCCAGCCCTGGTTCATGCTGCGCGCTGCCTGTGGGCACCATGCGCCAGGTGCCATCCCACAGCTCATCTGTTGCGCAAACGATGTCCTTGACCGACTGGTATTCGCGGAAAACCCAGATGCGGGCCGCAATGCGGCGGATGTGGCATCCGTCTGCCGTTCCGGCCTGCCCTTTGCGCAGGCCAGACATCACAGCGGAAATGGCCCCCCGCCGCGGCCCATAGGTGGACCCGCTGACCCAGCTGATCGCGTTGACAAACAGGCGGCGCTGAATTTCGTCCGGCTGCAGGCGCAGCACGGTCTCGTCAAGCACCATCGCGCCAGCCTCAATCTTGATGACCTGCTTGGCGGCGAGGAAGGTCTGCCAATCAAGCGCGCGGCGGGCCTGCGACAGGTGTCCCGCCACTTCGGCCAATACGCTTGCATCGATCCCAAGGTCAGACAGCACGTTCAACGCCTTGCGCGCCTTGATCCGGTCAAAGCGGTCATTGTCGTTGCTGGGATCATCAATCCAGGAGATCTTGTTCTCTTTGAGGTAGGTGCGCAGCGTCTCGCGCCGCGTCTGAAGCAGGGGGCGCACCCAGGTGATGCCCTCCCGCAGGACACGGTGCTGCATGCCCGACAGGCCATCCAGGCCGGAACGGCGCGCCATGCGCATCAGCACAGTCTCTGCCTGATCGTCAGCCGTGTGCCCCACGGCCACCGTGCAGATGTCTTTCCGCTCAGCCCAATCGGCAATCTTGGCATAGCGCGCGTCGCGTGCGGCCTTTTGCATGTTACCTTTGCCGCTCCAGTCTTCCCACAGAAGGGTCTCATGCGGCACGCCGATCTCGGCGCAATGCGCGGCAACAGTGCGGGCCTCATTTGCGGCTTCTTCGCGCAGCCCGTGATTCACGGTCACCGCATGCAGCTCGATCTGGTGCAGTTCACAGAATTCGGTCAGCAGGTGCAATAACGCCATAGAATCGCTGCCGCCGGAGACGGCGACGCCCATCAGACGCGGGGGATGCGGAAGGAACGCCTCGGAGACATATTCTGGCAGGCGTTCCGTCATGGATCAGCTACACCCGATGTTTTGGCGTTGGCTGTCAGCCAGTTGAACAGCCGGATTGCCGGGGAACCGCACGCCAACCTCGGCCAGCGTCACGCAGGCTTCCTGGGTCTGGCCAAGCGCACCAAGCGAACGCCCGAGATGATAGAGGGCGTCCGGGGCCATCGGCCCCTCAGGCGCTGCGCTGAAACTGGCCAGGTAAGCACGCGCGGCTTCGCGTGTGTCGCCAAGCTTATCAAGTGCCTCGCCCCGGCGCAGTTCGGCCTCGGCGGCTAGCGGTCCGCCCGGATAGGTCTGATTGAAGGTCGCAAAGAGGTCCGCGGCGGTGCGAAAGTCACCAGAAGCGAGCGCCTCCTGCGCCCGCTTGAAGTCGGCCTCTTCACCCACGGCGAGTGACGCCTGATCGGTCGGAGTTGCGGGCGCTGTCAGGGGTGCTGAAACCGCCGTCTGATCGGCCCCGCCAAGGGTCGTTGTTTCCCCGAGGGTCGATACATCGCCGCCCTCAAGCTCGACCAGCCGGAATTCCAGATCGCCGATGCGCGCGGTGCCATCTGCGACAATGCGATTGATACGGTTTTCCAGCTCTTCGGTCTTGGAGGTCAGGCGCTGCAGCTCACTTTCCATCGCGCCTACACGTTCAAGCACTGACGTGCCCGCAACGTTCACGCCAGCCCCACCTGTCGTGGACAATTCGCGCCGCAGCTTCTGCACTTCGGTATAGAGAATAGTCAGTTCCTGCCGAATATCGGCAAGCGTCTGATCCTGTTGCGCAAAAAGCGAAACGGGGCTGATGATCAGCCCCAGAACAATCGCAATCTGAAAACGGAGTTTCATCTCGTCAACGCATCCTTCGTTTCATGGCACCCATTATCGCGACTTTAGCTTGTCAGCCCACCGGCAAGCACGGTCACCGCGCGGCGGTTCTTGGCATAGCAGGCTTCGTTCGAACAGATCTCGATGGGGCGTTCCTTGCCATAGCTGATCACCCGCAGGCGCGACGCTGGCACGCCTTTTGAAATCAGGTATTCCTGTGCGGCATTGGCACGCCGCGCGCCAAGGGCAAGGTTGTATTCCCGGGTGCCCTGTTCGTCTGCATGACCTTCGATCACGGCCTGATAGTCGGTATTGGTCAACAGCCAGGCGGCTTGCGCATCCAGCGTGGCGCGCCCCTCGGTCGTCAGCGTGGATTGGTCCACGGCGAACAGCACCCGGTCGCCCACCGACTGCTGGAAGAATGCTGTCGATGTCGGGTCATTTGCGCTCCCGGGCACAATGGCGCCAGCGGCCCCTGAATTTGCACCGGCTGCCGAACCGTCTGAGCCAAAGCGGTCAGGATTGGTACAGGCGGTTACGCCCAGTGCTGCCACCAGGATCGCGCTTGTCAAAATACGCTTCATTGTCTCTCTGCCTCTTTCATTATGCAAAACGGAGTACCACAACCCGAGGGCCATTGGAATTGTTCTCCGATCACCCATCGGTTACTTCTGCAAAGGCGACCAGGATGGATCTGATCCGCCCGATGGTGTGCTGACCGGACGCAGGTTCCGCCCCGAAATATCCACCGAGTATAGTGTTGATGAGCCGCCCGCCCCTTGGGTCTCGCGGCTGAACATGATTACCCGGCCGTTGGGGGCCCAGGTGGGTCCCTCATCAAGGAATGATGCCGTGAGCAACCGTTCCTGCGAGCCGTCCAGACGCATCACCCCGATATGAAAGCGGCCCTTGTTCTGCTTGGTAAAGGCCACCAGATCACCGCGCGGAGACCAGACAGGCGTGCCATAGCGCCCTTCTCCGAAGGAAATCCGCTGTGCCTCACCACCCGTGGCAGGCATGACGTAAAGCTGCTGGGTGCCTGAGCGGTCGCTTTCGAAGACGATGCGCGACCCATCCGGCGAATAGCTGGGTGCGGTCTCGATCGAGGGCGTGTTGGTCAGACGCACGGACTGGCCAGAATTGATGTCCATGGAATAGATGTCCGTGTTGCCGCCCTGGGTCAGCGAATAGACGACCGTCTGGCCCGAGGGCGAGAACCGTGGCGCAAAGCTCATCGTGCCTTCGGCGCTCTCCAGTACCCGGCGCTGTACGGACCCAATGTCGAGCACATAGATGCGCGGAAAACCGCTCTCATAGCTGGTGTAAAGCACCCGGTCGCCAGAGGGCGAGAAACGCGGCGCCAGCACGATGGCGTTGGAATCGGTCAGGTACTGAACATTCGCACCGTCGTAATCCATGATCGCCAGCCGCTTCTTGCGGTCATCCTTGGGACCTGTTTCAGAGACATAGACAACGCGGCTGTCAAAATAAGGCCCCTCGCCCGTGATCCGGCTATAGACCGCGTCTGCGACCTTATGGGCCATCCGCCGCCATCCCTCTGTCGTGCCGGAAAACTGCAGGCCATTGCCCAGCTCCGCGTCAGAGAAAACATCATACAGGCGGAACTTGACGTTGACGTTGTTGCCCTGAACGCTGACCGCCCCCGTCACCAACGCCTGTGCGTTGATCGCTTTCCAGTCCGCGAATTGCACCGGCGCGCTGAAGTTGCTGACGGTGGAAATAAAGGCGGTTGAAGGAATTTCCCTGAACAGTCCCGTGCCGGTCAAATCATCAGCAACCACACGGGCAATATCCGCTGCCAACTGGCTGGCTTCCGCATTTTCGGCCTGAAAGCCCGGCACCGCAATGGGCAGCGGTTCAATGATCGCTTCGTCGATGATGATCCGCAGCGGCTCCTGGGCCTGCGCAGCGCTGACATTCAACAGGCCGAGACCGAGACAAAGGCTCAAAAACAGTTTCTTCATATGCTCAACATCCTTTCAGGATGAAACCTCACGCATGTTTTGCGCTATTTGACTGGATTGTAGCGGGGAATAAAAGCGCCCCACGCCCCCTTGGTCGTTGTTATGGCGGGGGTTTGTGCGATTTCTTGCCGCTTGCCAACCGATACCCACAACCATGCCTAGAACCCCATCTTTCTTGGGTCGAATGTCATCTCGATGTTCTGCCACTGGCTGAACTTTTCCTGCGGCAAGTCATAACCGCGTGTGCCGCAGCGGATAATCGCACGGCGGGCGGAATCAAAAACGCGACGGGCGGCGGCATCTGAGCCACCCGTGGCACTGAGCATCCGGATGCTTTCGGTCACCGGCGTGCCGTTCTGGTTCATCTTCACGGCGATCACCACGGTGGTGCCCAGGGCTTCGGTCGACAGAGACCCGATGTTCCAGCACTGCGACACCGCCACGCGCAGCGCATCCCGTTCACCTGCGGAAAGCGGCGGACCGGTGGGCGCCGCCACGGCCTCCTGAGCCGCCTCCAAGGCTGCCAGCACATCGTCGTTGTTCACAGGTTCAGCCGTCTCCTGCGTCTCTGTCGCGGGGGCCTGAGTCTCGACCTGGGGTTCGGCTTCCGCCACGCGCGGTGCGGGCGCTTCTGGCCTGCGCCCCGGCGGACGGGGGGAGGCCGCAGGGGCCTTGGTCGCCTCGGTCACGATCTCCGTTGTGGCTTCCTCAGGTGCTGTTGCTTCCTGCTGCTCCTGCTCCGTCGCCTCCCCTTCTGCATCGGGGGCAACAGCCTCCTGCTCCACCGGATCGGGCGTGGCCTCGGGCTCGGGCTGCGCGACAGGCTCGGGTGCGACACGCTCAATAGGGCGCGGCGCGGCTTCGGGTGCTACCTCTGGCACCAGCACCGCCACATCACCCACAGGCTCCTGCAGATCAGATGGCAGCTCATCTGTCGGGGCTTCGGGGGGTGTCTCAACCTCGGCCACGTCGGGTGGCGCGTCCTCGGGCGGTGTTTCGGTCTGCACCGGTGCGGGCTGTTCAATGATCTCATCGGGGGCTGAACTGACGTCCGGCTCCTCGACCGGGACCTCCGGTGCAGCGGGCTGGGCCACGTCGGTCACGCTTTCCGGGGGCTGCTGTGCGGCCATCATCGCATCGAAATCCGCCCCGGAAATGACCGAGACTTCGGTCAACTCAAACGGTTCGTGGGCAGGTGTCAGCAACCCGCCGATCAGCACCCAGCCGATCAGCAGCGCGTGCCCCGTGCCAGAGATGACATGCCCGGTATGCACCGATCAATTCCCGGCCGCCGTGTCGTTATCAAGGGCCGGACCGCCGATGTCCGTCACCAGCCCGATGTTGGAAAACCCGCCCGCATTGAGCGCGCCCATGACTTCCATGACAGAGGCATAAGGCACCGCCCCATCCGCCCGCAGGAACACACGGTCACTGGCGCGTTCTGCCGCAATGGCCCGCAGACGTGTGACCAATTGCGTGCGCTCCACGGCGGTGGTCTGTATCTGCACCTCGCCCTGCGCCGTCACCGTGACGGTCAGCGGCTCTTCCTGTTCTGTCGGCAAGGCCCCTGCGGCGGACTTTGGCAGTTCCACCGGCACGCCCACGGTCAACAGGGGCGCTGCCACCATGAAGATGATCAAGAGCACCAGCATCACGTCCACAAAGGGCGTGACGTTGATCTCCGACATCGGCTGCGCGCGCGACCGTTTCCGCCCGCGCCCGCCGCCGCCCTGCTTTTTGACCACACCCGCGCCCATGGCTCAGCTGTCCAACTGGCGGCTGAGGATGGTGGCGAATTCATCGGCAAAGGCCTCATGCGTGCCAATCAGCCTCTCGCTGTCCGCGTTGAGCTTGTTGTAGAAAATCACCGCCGGAATCGCGGCCAGCAACCCCAGACCGGTCGCCAGGAGCGCCTCGGCGATGCCGGGGGCCACCACTGCAAGGTTGGTGTTCTGCTGTTCCGCAATCTCGATAAAGGCGTTCATGATCCCGATGACCGTACCGAACAAGCCGATGAAGGGCGCGGCTGAGCCCACAGTGGCCAGCACCGTCAGCCCCTTCTGCAGGCGCTCCGCTTCCTTGGCAATCGCCACATCCATCGACCGGTCAATCCGTGCCGTCGCCCCCGGAATAAGCCCACCGTCTTCGCGGTGCGACCGCCGCCATTCGCTCATGCCAGCGGCAAAGACCTTTTCCGAAGGCCCATCCGGTTCCGCCCCGATCTCGTCGAACAGCCCATCCAAAGGCTCGCCCGACCAGAACGCCTGATCAAACCGTTCCGCCTCGCGTTTGGCCGCACGGTACTTCAACAGCTTCTGAATGATGATCGACCAGGACCAGAAGGATGCGACGATCAGCATGATCATCACGATCTTGACCGTCAGCGTCGCGCGCATGAACAGTCCCCACATGGAGAAATCAATCTCCTTGGCCAATGCCAGCGCTTCTGTTTCCATATTCCCGCTCTAGTTTTCGCCGCTTGCCGCGGCCATCTGCCTCAAGGCCCTTATTTGTGGGCTCATTTGGGCGGAATCTAGCGAAGTGCAAGCATGAAAGCCAGAAGATTGCGTTCAGGCAGGAGGTTCAAGAAGCTGTGAGCGGAGTTTTGCTGGCAGGCGCGTGGGTTTTCCGGCCGTTGTCATGCAGACCGCCGTGACCGTGGAGCGAAAGATCACCTCGCCGTCCCGGCAGACATCCTGATCGAACATCCAACGCACCGCCCCCCTGGCGTAATGGGTCGTGCGCACCTCAAGCCGGTCGCCAAAACGCGCAGAGCCAAGATAATCCGCCTCCACCCGCGTGATGACAAAGACCACGTCTTCATCGCGCATCGCGCGCTGATCGACCCCCATCTGCTCCACGATGTCGGACCGGGCACGTTCGATGTATTTGAGATAATTGGCGTAATAGACGATGCCCGCCATGTCTGTGTCTTCATAAAAGATGCGCACCGGGAAAGTATGGCTCATTGCGTCACTCCGATCCGTGCGGCCAGCCGCAGAGCATGGCTGCTGTCCTGCGCCGCCTGCGGCAGAACCGGGTCATAGGCCGCGCGAATGAGCGCCGCAATATCAGGCCGCAGGATCGTGGTGTCATCCGCGACCATCAGAGGCGAGCGGTCCTGAAAGGCCCTGTCGGACCACAGCAGCATCGACTGGGTGATCTGGCTCAATGCCAGGGTCTGCGCGGGCACGTCACTCAAATGCTGATCCATGCGCAGAAAGACAAAGCAGGCCTTGATCGCCCCCCGCTCGTCAAAGCGGAAAAAGCGGTACTGATTGGCCTCTGCCCCCTGCAACCGCGCCACCAAAGGGGCCAGATCCGGGACCAGACGATCCATCCCCGGCACATCCAGCAATTCGTTCCAATCGGACATGAAGAAAATCATCAGGTTGGACCCCAGTTCGGCATCCATTTCCCCCATCTCATGCCCCGCCAATGCGCAGACCGCTTCAATGGCCCCCTTCACCACGCCCAATGTCGCATCATCGACGCCAAACACCACCGGACAGACCGGCCGCCCCCAACGCGCAAACAGGAACGACCCATCCGCCCGGGTGAACAACTCTTCAACCTCAGCAGCATCCATCTTCATCTCGCCCCAAAACGCCTCTCAACCTCTCCCATCGCGCTGCCATGGCAAAGAAGGCGCGTCCATCCCTTCATCTTTCCAATACAATTCAAGTGCAGCACCTCACCCAAAGAGATCGTTCTGCGATTTGGGTGGTGCCATCCCCAAATGCGTCCAGGCTTTCGGCGCCAGCATCCGCCCGCGGGGGGTGCGCTGGATAAGGCCCTGCTGCAACAGGAAAGGCTCGATGACCTCTTCCAGCGCATCGCGAGATTCAGACAGCGCGGCAGACATCGTCTCGATCCCCACAGGCCCCCCCTGATAATTCTCGGCAATCAGCATCAGATACCGCCGGTCCGCCCCATCAAGTCCCAGATGATCCACACCAAGCCGCGTCAGCGCCATATCCGCCAGATCGCGCGTCACCCGCCCGTCACCTTCCACCAGCGCGAAATCCACCACCCGCCGCAAAAGACGCCCGGCAATACGCGGTGTGCCGCGCGCGCGTTTGGCGATCTCGCGCGCCCCGCCTTCGTCCGCCGGTGCACCCAGCTTGCGTGCATTGCGGTCCACGATGATGAAAAGCTCTTCCTCGGTGTAGAACTGCAACCGCGTCGGGATGCCGAACCGGTCCCGCAAAGGCGTCGTCAGCAGCCCCATCCGGGTCGTCGCCCCCACCAGCGTGAAAGGCTGCAATTCAATGCGCACGGTGCGTGCGGCGGGTCCCTCGCCGATCACCAGATCAAGCTCGAAATCCTCCAGTGCAGGATAAAGCACCTCTTCCACCGCCGGGTTCAGCCGATGAATTTCGTCGATAAACAGCACGTCGCGCGCTTCAAGATTGGTCAGGATCGCTGCGAGATCACCCGCCTTGGCCAGCACCGGGCCGGAGGTCATGCGAAAACCCACGCCCAACTCCCGTGCCATGATCTGCGCCAGCGTGGTCTTGCCCAGACCGGGGGGGCCGTGAAACAGCGTGTGATCCATCGCCTCGCCGCGCTGCTTGGCGGACTGGATGAAGACCCGCAGGTTGGCGCGCGCCTCGGCCTGCCCGACAAATTCCGCCAGCAGTTGTGGCCGCAGCGCGCGGTCCACATCCTCTGGCAACGGCTCGGGCCGGACTGTGGGGTCGATGTCTGTCACGCCGTTCCTTTAGCGAAGAAAAGCCGCGAAGGCTTTGATGAGCGCACCCTAGCCCTTTGGTGCGAGAAGTTTCAACGCGGCCTTGATGAGGTCCGGCGTCGCAGCCCCCTCCTGCTCTCCCGCAGCCTGTGCCACCGCACCCGCCGCGTCGCCGGGGCTATAGCCAAGGTTCGCAAGGGCCGACAAGGCTTCTGCCTGCGCTGAAGATGACGCTGCAGGGGCCACCGCGCGCGGCGTGGCCACAGGCTCCAGAACCTCAGCTGCCACCTCTCCCTGCGCTTCGGCCAATGTGCCCGACATCGCCATCACCGACGGGGCCTTGTCCTTGAGGTCCAGCACAACCCGCTGCGCGATCTTTGGCCCCACGCCTTTGGCGGCCTTCACCGCATTCCAATCCCCCAGCGCAATGGCGCGGCTCACGCCGTCCGGCCCCAAGGTGCCCAGGATCGCCAAGGACGCCTTGGCCCCGACCCCCTGCACGGAAGTCAGCAACCGGTGCCATTCCTTTTCCACCAGTGTCTGAAAGCCAAAAAGCTGCATCAGGTCCTCGCGCACCACGAGATCGGTGAACAGCGCCGTGACCTCGCCCACCCTCGGCAGCGCGGCCAGCGTCCGCTCGGAGCAGTAAACAAGGTATCCGACCCCGCGCACATCAATCAGCACATGGTCCGCTGCGCGATAGTCGATCCGGCCTGTGATTTTACCGATCATGCGCGCGCCTTCGCCACAGCCGCCGCCAGCGCCGAGGCACCGCCGTGATGCGCGTGACAGATCGCAATCGCGAGCGCATCCGCCGCATCAGGCCCGGCTATTTCGACCCCGGGCAGTTGCACGCTGACCATATGCGCGACCTGTGTCTTGTCAGCGTGTCCCACACCCACAACCGTCTTCTTGATCCTGTTGGGTGCGTATTCGCCCACCGGCAACCCTGCCTGCGCAGGCACCAGCATCGCAATGCCGCGGGCTTGCCCCAGTTTCAGCGTTCCCGCGCCATCCTTGTTCACAAATGTCTGCTCGACCGCTGCGGCGGTGGGCAGGTAAGTCGAAATCACTTCGGAAAGCTGCGTGTGCAAGGAAAGGAGCCGCTGGGACAGATCAGCCCCGGCCGACCGGCAAATGCCATTGGCCACATGAGTCGTGCGATTGCCCGCGACGTCAATCACGCCCCATCCGAGGTTTCGAAGCCCCGGATCAATGCCAATCACCCGCATATACCGCCCGCCTTAAGACAAATTGTTGCTTTTTTGATGCACTAGCACGAAACGCGAACATCCGCCAAGCCTTTCCGCGCGCATCCATTTTCGACATGTGCGGCGTCGCAATTGAACCACAGCGTCCGATTTCGCCTTTAGATGTTCCAAAAACGACTACCTGGACGCTCTATTTTCCCTTGTTTTACGGTGCGTTAACCAGTGTCTCGACCTATGCAAAAATTGCAGATCACACATGCAATTGCATCCCTTGCGCGCTGTTCGTTCCATGCCTATTTGCGCATCACACCGCCGGGAAAACCGGCATAACTCATAGCAAAAGAGGACGGCCCAAATGGCAGCTTTTGACACATCCCGCACCGCATACGGCTCCGCATCTGCCGTCAACGGTTTCTTTTCATTCATCGCACGCGCATATGGCGCGGTGATCGCATGGAACGACGCTCGCGTCACACGTAACGCGCTGGCAGCGTTGTCCGACCGTGAACTGGAAGACATCGGTCTGATCCGCGGCGACATCGACACCGTCGCATCACCAAACTTCTTCCGCTAAGGCGGCACCGGGGCGGCAGAATGCGCCCCATCCAACCATAAGAAAAGCCGCGCTCTGACCCATCGGAGCGCGGCTTTTTCATGCCTTGGAGAATTGTCGTGTGGATGCCCGCCGCGTTGTGGCGGCGGCAGCCCTCAGCGCAGGACAGGCCCTACTGTCTTGGCAACCGCTTCGGTCACCGGATCAATTTGCAGCGCCTTGGCCCCCATCTTTTCAATCGTTGTGCCGTTTTCGAGCTTTGAAAGACGCTCGTTGTAGGTCACCGGCCCATAGGCCGCCAGAACAAGCGATTTGAAGGACAGAAAGCCAATCAGCATCAGCATCACCAGTTTCAAAGCGCCGGTGCCGGGAAGATATTGTGTCTTCTTGGGTGTTGCGACCAGAATACCGTTGTTGTCGATCTTCGTGGTGTATCCGCGGGTCATCTTCTTGTGCTTGCGCCCCAGCATGTGCAGGCGCTGTGCAAAATCATCGTGGGTCTCGACCATGGCAGCAGTCTCTTTTTGTCAACATCGGCCCCCACCGCTGTTAAAGATTTTTTAGCCATGAAATGTGGCGAAATCTGGGCAACTGCCCTGAATTCACCTTAAAAGACATTCAATTTAGGTCATTTTTTGAAGTGTTAATGACGTCCAATCAACAATGCTTTCCCGGTGTACAAGATTGACGCCGGATCGTGCATAAACATCGATCACGTCGTCCGCCTGTTCATTCAGAATCCCGGAGAGAATCGCATAGCCACCCGGCTGCAGCGCCGCTGCCATATCCGGGGCCAGGGCGATCAGCGGTCCTTTGAGAATATTGGCAAAGACCAGATCAAAGGGCGCTGCCGCCGCCAGATCAGGATGATCGAAACCTGCCGCTTCCACACATGTGACCCGGCCTTCCAGGCCGTTCGCGCGCACGTTCGCCTGCGCCACGTCCACCGCCACCTCGTCAATATCGCTGGCGATGACCGCATCGGGCCAGATGCGCGCGGCCGCCATGGCCAGCACCGCCGTCCCACAGCCAATGTCCGCCACCGCTTTGCCGACAAACCCCTGCGCCGCCAGCCGGTCGAGCGCGCGCAAACAGCCCAGCGTGGTGCCGTGATGGCCTGTCCCGAACGCCATGGCCGCCTCGATCAACAGAGGCTCCACACCATCGGGCACCTTGTCTGCATCGTGGCTGCCATAGACAAAGAAGCGGCCCGCCTCGACCGGTGCCAGCTCGCGCCGGACATGGGCCACCCAATCCGTCTCCGGCAGTTCCGAGACGACAAAGTGCTTTGCCCCCATCGCCACTGCCAGCACGGCAAGCGCGGTCTCATCTGGGGCGGCTTCGAAATAACCACCGACTTCCCAGAGGCCCGAGCCATCCTCCATTTCAAACACGCCCACACCGGTTGGGGCCGGTTCCATCCGCTCCATCGCCTCGCCCAGGCGGTAGGCGTCGTCGCGCCCTGTCAGCGTTGTCAGTGCCGTGAAGGTGGTCATTATCGTCTCCGATGTCTGTCAGGGTTCGGGTAGGGCCGGGGATAGACAGGGTCAAGGGCCGTCTCTTCCGGGCCGCGCAATCTCTTGACATAGAACCAGCCCCAGGTCGCCGCGATCACCCCCATAATGCCGCCTGCCAAGGCCTGACCATATATAACGCCGGTGGCCCCGAAGAGAGCTGCCAGCCCCGTGGCCGCCGGAAAGCTCAACGCACCGTCCTTGAGCCAGTTGACCAGCGTCGACCAGCCGGGACGCCCCAGATTGTTGAATGCGGCGTTCGAGACGAAGAGTGCACCGATGAAAACAAATCCGCCCACACCCACCAGTGTGAAGGACCGCAAAACCTCTGCCCCAAGGCCGCTCAACCCGAAAGCCGCAATTACATAGGGGGTCGCAATCAGCATCAGCACCCAGGCAACGAGCGTATAGATCGCGCAAAAGACCAGCGCATTGCGGTACGTGCTGCGCACCCGGTCCATTTGACCCGCGCCATAGTTCTGGCCAAAGATGCCCCCGATGGCCCCTGACAGGGCAAAGACACCGCCAAAGACCACAACCGTCAGCCGCCCCACGACGGCCCAGGCCGCCATGGCCTCGTCCCCGTAGCGTGCCATCACGATGGTCAGCAGGTAATTGCCCAGAGGTGTCGACATCTGCGTGGCGATGGTCGGCCCCGCGACGCGCATGAAGGGTCCAGCGATGTTGCGCAGCGTGCGCAGCCGGGGGCGGTCCACCAGCCGCATCTGCACAACGGCAAAATAGAAGGCAAGCGCCAGAAGCGCGAAGCGGAACAGCACCAGACCGATGGCAGCGCCATCCAGTCCCCAGCCCATCCAGAAGATCAAAATGGGGTCCACCACCATCAAGACGCAACCCGACAGCAGCGTGATGTACATCGCCTTGGCGCCATAGCCATCAGCCCTGAGCGTGCCGGACATCACAAGGGCCGCCGACATCGGAATGAGCGATGGAATGGTGATCGCCAGATAGCGGGCGGCCAGCCGCGCTGTCTCTCCTTCGGCACCCGCCATCCCGATCAGCTGATGCCGGAACCCCACGATCAGGCTGGACACCAGCGCGAGGATTGAGGCCGCGATGACCACAGCCGCGCCCGCCTGCCGCCGCGCCTGATCGCGATTGCCCGCCCCGATGCTGCGCGAAACGACAGCGGTGGAGGCAATCATCAACCCAACAGCCACCGAGACAGAGAAGAACTGGATCACATAGGCATAGCCGATGGCCGCGACCATGCGCACATCGCCCAGCTGGCTCACCCAGAACAGGTTCGCGGCATCCACCAGAAAGACAAAGGTGATCCCCATGGCCCCTGTCGCGGTCATGCGCACCACATGCCCCATGGTGCCGCCGCTCAGGAACCGCCCTTCTT
>CAYUSM010000069.1:0-13901 GCA_964447345.1 uncultured Sulfitobacter sp.
TGCTGCCATGTTCGTGATCGGCCATCGTTTTGTCCCTTAGATACGTTTGGTTACGTCGTTTCCGGCTGGTTATCCTATTCGCACGTCCGTGTCACGTGGTCAAAGGTCGAGAGGTGGTTGAGGGTCATGATGTCGCGCTTTGGGCTTTCTCAAGGTCCTCGACGAGGCGAAAGCCGATGCGTTTGGGTGCCTTGCCGGGCTTGGCCTTGGGCAGCGCGCGCAGGATCACGCTCAACTGGCTGATGTGCTGGACCAGCTGAGTGCGCGCGCCTTCAGCATCTGTCCCATAGAAGGTCACGATATCAGGGTCGAAATACCCCATCCCCTCGATTCGCAGCACACCTGCGTTGCCCCCGGCAAAGCCCATGGCAACCTCATGTTCGTTGTCGAGCTGTTCTTCAAAGTTCTTCAGGTAGAGCACGGTGCGCTCATAGGCCCATTGAGCGGGGCTTTTCTGCGCCACTGGCTTTTCGGCGATGCATTTGGGCAGCGAGGGAGGAGTGGCGGTTGGCTGATCGGGTGCGCAATGCGCCTCATATAGCCGCGGCAGCGCATCGGCTTCGATTGCCTCAGCCGCTGTCTTGATCTCGTCATCCATGCCCGCTTACCCCTTGCGCTGGTAGACCCATGCGCCATCTGCCTCACGCAGATGTCGGGTGGCCTCTCCCATCTGGTAAAGGTGGCTCAAATGCGCGACCGCTTCAACCAGCGCGAGGCCATACTCGGCTTCGCCTATCTTCCGTTTGAAGAGGGGCGCGAAGCATTCCGAGGCTGCTTTCGGCTCCTCAATGTATTCCTTGAGCCGCCGCAGCGCGCCATGGTGGTTGTCGATCAATTGCTCCATCCGTTTGGGCAGGCCGGTGAAGGGCAGTTTATGACCCCCCAGCACCAGATGATCTGGCCGCGCGAGCGGGGCAAGCCGTTCGCAGGCTTCAAGCCATTCGCCGATGGGGTCCGCCATCGGTTCCGTCGGATAAACACCGACGTTGGGGCTGATGGAAGGCAAGATCTGATCACCTGCAATGACCAGATTGTCATCGCGGCTCCAGAAGGTTGCATGTTCCGGGGCATGGCCGTTGCCCATGTGGATGTCCCACGTGCGCCCGCCCATCGTGATCGTGTCGTCCTGCTTGATCCTTGTGTAGCCCAGCGGCAGAGGGGCCACGATGTCAGCGAAGTTGAAGGGGCGGTCCTTCTTGCGCTTTTCGAGGATTTCACCGTCCATCCCAGATTGCCGGTAGAAACTGACGGTCTCTGCGGGCGCGACTTCCTGCTCATCCAGCGTTAGCATGCGGGCGGTCAGCCAAGCGGTGCGTGTTGTGACAAGCTCCGCACCATGTTCGGTCTGGAACCAGCCGGCAAGACCCACGTGATCAGGGTGATGATGCGTGACGACAACCCGGCCAATGGGTTTGCCGCCCAAGGGCCCCGCCAGCGTCTCCGCCCATATTGCCTTGGATTTTTTGGAGGAAAAGCCCGTGTCGATGATGGTCCAGTGGTCGCCCTCATCCAAAGCGTAGATGTTGACGTGATCGAGCTTCATCGGCAGAGGCATGCGCAGCCAGAGGACACCCGGCGCGACCTCAATCGCTTCGGTCCCATGGGCGGGCGGCGTGTCCCACGGATAACGCAGGCCTTCGGGGGCTGTATCAGGCATCAGGCAGACAACTCATCTAGGTCCATCGCGTAGAGATCCTCTTGCCCAATGCGCACCTGCTCCAAAAGGCTCGCGTGTTCGGGCAACAATCGGAACACATAGAACCGGGCGAGTTTCTCGCGCGGTCCGCCGCGATCTGCCATGGCGGCTTGCAGATGGAAGTAGGCCCCCAGAACACGCGCAAAGGCGTGAAGGTAAGGGACCGCCCCGGCGAAACGATCTGTCAGGTCCTCTTGGGACACGATCCAATCGGTTGCCTCTCGCAGGGTTTCGCTGGCTTGCCAGACGGCTTCGGCCATATCGGGAAGGTCATCGCGCGCACCCTCGGCTGTTGCCTCAACTTCGTCCAGCAGACGCCCAGCCATTTCGCCGCCATCGATCATCTTGCGCGCGACAAGGTCCATGGCCTGGATGCCGTTGGTCCCCTCGTAGATCGCCGTGACACGCACATCCCGCAGGAACTGCGCCGCGCCGGTTTCCTCGACAAAGCCCATGCCGCCGTGGACCTGAATGCCCATGTCCGCGACGCGAATGCCGACCTCGGTCCCAAAAGCCTTGGTGATCGGGGTCAAAAGTGCCGCGCGCGAGGCCCAGACCTCATCGCCGGTGGCATCGGACATATCAGTCGCAAGGGCACAGGTCAGGGCGATGGCGCGGGCGGCAAAGACATCCGCCTTCATCGCCATCAGCATCCGCCGCACATCTGCGTGCGCGGCGATGGTGAAACCGTGCAGTGACCGGCCCTGTTTGCGTTCCAGCGCATAAGCCATTGCGTGCTGATACGCGGCCTCGGCCACGCCGATGCCCTGCACGCCCACGCCCAGCCGTGCGTTGTTCATCATGGTGAACATTGCAGCCATGCCGCCCTCTTCCGGCCCAATAAGCCATCCCTTGGCATTCTCGTACTGCAGCACGGCGGTAGGAGAGCCATGCAGGCCCATCTTGTGCTCAAGACTGACCGTGGTCACGCCATTGCGTGGCCCGACAGAGCCGTCGTCAGTGGGCAGGAACTTTGGCACCAGGAACAGGCTGATGCCCTTGGTCCCTTCCGGCGCACCGGGAATGCGGGCCAACACCAGATGGCAGATATTTTCAGCCACGTCATGATCGCCCCAGCTGATGTAAATCTTCTGACCGCTGATGCTGTAGGTGCCGTCGTCATTGGGCTCTGCCTTGGACTTGAGCGCACCAACGTCCGATCCCGCCTGCGGCTCGGTCAGGTTCATGGTGCCGGTCCACTCGCCCGAGATCAGCTTGGGCAGATAGAGCGCCTTGATCTCATCACTCGCGTGATGTTCCAGCGCCTCAATCTGGCCCTGGCTCATCAGCGGGGCAAGTTGTAGCGAAAGGCAGGCGGCACTCATCATCTCGTTCACCGCGGTGGCAAGGATCATCGGCAGGCCCATCCCGCCGTATTCAGGCTGGGCCGAAATGCCGATCCAGCCACCTTCGGCAATCGCTTTGAAGCCTTCGTCGTAACCTGGCGACGTGCGCACGACGCCGTTCTCCAGAACGGCCGGGTGCAGATCCCCTGCACGCTGCAAAGGAGCGACAATTTCGTCGCACATCCTGCCTGCTTCGGTCAGGATTGCCTGGGTCACGTCGTCGGTGGCCTCGCCAAACTTCTCGGTCGCCCGCAACGCTTCGACGTCCAGAAGATGGTCGATCATGAAGCTGAACTCGTCGACGGGTGAGCGATAGGGCATGGGTGGTCTCCTGTCGTGAAGGGCCGTTTGACTTGGCAAGCCTGACGCGGCCCTGCTAAGGGCGTTCCTGCGAAGTAGCATGAAACGTGCACGCCGCCACCCGCAACTTAAACGCCGCGTCACAGGATGTGCAGCCCATGGAAACCAAAGTTTTGTCGCCCCGCACCGGCGGTATTGCGAAGGCGGCAGCCCTTCTGAGCGAAGGTGCGCTGGTCTCTTTCCCGACGGAGACAGTCTATGGTCTGGGGGCGGACGCAAGGCGCGGTGAGGCGGTGGCGGCCATTTACGAAGCCAAGGGACGACCCAGTTTCAACCCGCTTATTGTGCATGTCGCCGATACCCAAAGCGCGCAGCGATACGTTCGCTGGTCCGATGCAGCAGAGATTCTGGCAACGGCCTTCTGGCCTGGTCCGCTGACACTGGTGATGCCTCTGGCAAAGGACCATGGGCTGTCATCACTTGTGACAGCCGGACTGGACACGGTTGCGCTGCGTGTGCCTGCGCATCCGGCGGCACAGGAGTTGCTGCTTACGTTTGGTGGCCCGGTTGCCGCCCCTTCCGCGAATCCGTCTGGGCGCATCAGTGCCACGACGGCAGAGCACGTGATCGCAGGTCTTGGCGGCAAGATTGCCGCTGTTCTGGATGATGGTCCCTGCCTGGTCGGACTGGAAAGCACCATCGTTGGATTGGATGGCCCAGACCCGATGCTGCTCCGCGCCGGGGGGCTACCGCAAGAAGCCATTGAGAACGCGCTTGGGACACCGTTGGTGACGGTCACCGGGCCGGACATTACAGCGCCGGGCCAGCTCAGTTCTCACTATGCGCCAGCGGCAAAGGTGCGGCTTGAAGCCACAGAGAAACGGGACGGCGAAGTGATGCTGGGCTTTGGCGCAGTTGCCGGAGACCTAAATCTGTCGCCCGCTGGCGATCTGTCCGAGGCAGCGGCAAACCTTTTTGACCATCTGCACCGCCTTGACGCGATGGCCCGTCCCATCGCTGTTGCCCCGGTACCGGAAAGGGGTCTGGGTCGTGCGATCAATGATCGTCTGCGCCGCGCAGCGGCCCCGCGTTAGGCCCGTCCGGCAGAAGCCGACAACACCAGCGGGTCAATCCCCATCGAGCGCAGGGCGGCCTCCCATTTCTCGGCATCAGAAAGATCGAATACCAGTTCAAGGCTCGCGTCCGCCGTCAGCCATCCATTCTGGGCGATTTCGCCTTCAAGCTGTCCCGGCCCCCAACCGGCATAGCCCAGCATCAAAAGCGCCTTCTCGGGGCCACGGTCCAGTGCGATGTCCTCCAGAATATCCAGCGTCGCCGTCAGCCCAAAACCACCTTCAACCTCCAGCGTCTGCATGGCAGAGCGATATTCATCTGAATGCAGCACAAAGCCCCGGCCCGTCTCGACCGGGCCACCAAAGTGCACCGATAAAGGGCGTTTGGAGGGGCCGATGTCTTGTGACAGTTGTTCCAACACGTCAGACAGGCTGACCCCGGTGGCAGGTTTGTTGACGATCAGCCCCATTGTGCCTTCGTCGGAATGCGAGGTCAGAAAGATCACTGTATGAGCAAAGCGCGGATCTCCCATGCCGGGCATGGCAATCAGCAGCTTGCCGGTCAGTGAAAGTGGTGCATCGCTCATCTTGCTTGAGATCCCCCTGGATCACCCATGATCAAAGGATGCCCGCCGCGCTGCCCCCTTGCAAGGCCGATCACGAATGCGCGACGCAAACCGCAGATGACATGAGGCTAAAGCAAACGTGACTTGGCACGGCGTCGCCGATGGCCCATCTAGAGGTCATGATGAAACGCGCCCTCTCTGCCCTCGCCATTGGCTGTGCCAGTGCTCTGCCCCTGTCCGCCGGGGATGCTTTTGACATGCCCGTCAAAGGCGAAATCCTGCCAGGCTGGGAACGTGCGGACGGCACCCGCATCGCAGCAGTGCGGCTGACTCTGGCACCGGGGTGGAAAACCTATTGGCGCACGCCGGGGGATGCGGGCATTCCACCGCAGCTTGACTGGTCAGGCTCTGAGAATCTGGGCGGTGTTGGTATCACATGGCCCGCGCCGGAGGTTTTTCTGACCGCAGGCATGCGCACCATTGGCTATTCGGGCGACGTTGTTTTGCCCATCGCACTGGCCCCCAAGCGCGCCGGTGAGCCCATCACGCTGCAGGCCGATTTGGACATCGGGGTGTGCAGCGACATCTGCATTCCGCATCAAATGACCCTGAGCGCTACGATTGATGACAACAATCGCAAACCCACGCCGATGATTGCGGCGGCCCTTGCCGCGCAACCCTATTCCGCCAAGGAAGCGGGCGTCACTTCGGCCACATGCGATCTGAGCCCGACGGCGGACGGTCTTGCGATCCGTGCAACGCTTGGTCTGCCATCAGCGGGCGGCGAGGAAGTTGTGATCATTGAGCCGGGACAGCCCGGTCTGTGGATGAGCGAGACAAAGACCACCCGAAACGGCCGAACGCTCGTGGCAGTGGGTGAGATGATGATGAGCGACGGCGCGCCGGTCGCACTTGACCGCTCGGACATCACTTTCACGGTCCTGGGCAGCAAACATGCGGTTGAGATCACCGGCTGCGCACCAAGTTGAGCAGTGCTCAGCCAGCGCGTCTGGCAGAGATCGCAAAAGTCAGCGCAGCCAGCACGTAGCCAAGGACTGCCACAACGGCGGCACCCAGAATGAAAACCAGCAAGGCTGCAGTCATTGGGGCGATGTTTTGCAGAAGAGGTAGCGCTGCTGTCAGCATCGGATGCAAAGCGTCATACCAGGCCGCCCAGCCCAGTGTCAGCCCCGCCCAGCCCAGGATGAGCGCCCAAAGGGCCACCAGGCCCAATCGCACGGTCTGCACCGGTGCCCGCAACCCACGCCGCATGGCGGCGATTTGGCGGGCGATATCATGTTGCGAGGCGATCAAGGCAGGGACCACAAGCAGCACCAGCACCATGCCAAAACCCAGACCATAGACCAGCGTGATCACTGTCGGCTTGAGGAATTGCGCCTGCTGGCTTTGCTCATAAAGCAGGGGCGTCATGCCCAGCACGGTTGTCAGCGTTGTCAGCATCACCGGGCGTAGACGGTCTGCCGCCCCGTCAATGATAGAAGGGATCAGCCCGCGCGTCTCGGCATATTCGTCGATGGTGGTCACCAGCACGATGGAATCGTTGATGATGATCCCGGTCATACCCAAGAGGCCCACGACCGTGAACATGCTGAGTGGGACGTCCCAGACGTGGTGACCATAAATCGTGCCGACCAGCCCAAACGGAATGATGGCCATGACCACCGCAGGCCGCGTCCAACTGCCAAAGACCCAAGCGAGCACAAAGTAGATGCCCGTGAGACAAAGGACCAACCCGGTCAGCGCATCGCTCAGGAATTCGTCCTCTTGCTCACTCAGGCCCGCCAATCTGAACTCCACCTGACGTTCGGAGGCGATGCGCGGCAAAATATCGTTTTGCAACGCTTCCTGAATGGCAGTGGCCTGCGCCGGATCATCTTCGGAGATATCGCCTGTTACGGAGATGAGGCGGATGCCGTTCTCTCGCCGAACCGTGGAGAAACCGGTGCGCCGTTCGACGCTCACGATGTCGCCGAGCGGCACATAAAGACCGTCGGGCGTGCGCATCTGCGTCCGGTCCAGAAAGTCAGCCGTCAGTTCGCCTTCGGGCAGTTCCACACGGATCGCAGCGGAGCGGGGACCGTCGGGATAGGTCGCTGCCTCAATCCCGCCAAGGCGGGCGCGCAGCACGCGCCCCAGTTCGTCAATGGTAAAGCCAAGGGCCTGACCCTGCGGGGTCAGATCAAGGATCAACTCTTCCTTGTCATAGGCCAGATTGTCCTGCACCGCGCTGACTTCCGGATACTGGCGCAGAGCCTCTTGCAGGTCTTCGGACGCGCCTTTCAGTGTATCCGTATCCGCGCCAAAGAACTGCACGTCGAGCGCATCACCGCCGGGGCCGGAGCGCCAACCCCGGAAAGTGACGGTTTCGGCCAGCGGGTGCTGCACCACACGGTCTTGCAGCTCACCAACAAAGGCAAAGCTTGAATAGGGGCGCAGGTCAGCATCAATCAACTCGATCGAAATACCACCCAAGAGGTCATTGTCCTTGGTATCGGCCCCGGCAAGGCCCCAGCCCGCATTTCCGCCCACCTGGGCGATGACGTAATCGATGGGGTTCGTGCCGTGGCGTTCCTCGTACTCTGCCCCCAGCGCTTCGGTCGCGCGCTGCATTTCGCGCATCATTTCGAGCGTATCTGCACGCGTGGCCCCTTCGGCCATGATGAAGTTACCAGTGACAGAGCCTCGCTCGGGCGCGTTGAAGAAGCGCCATTGCACGTCACCGGTGATGAAGAGCGCGATTTGCGACGCCAGCACCGCTGTGACGGCGGCCAGCACGACATAGCGCGCCTTGATCACCCCTGCCATCAAAGGACGGAAGGCGTTTTCGCGCAGCCAGACAAAGCCTGCGTTCACAACGCGGCTGGGCATGTCGTACCAATGCCGTTTGTCCGCCGCTTTCATCGCGTGGGCCATGTGGTTGGGCAGGATGAGGAAGCACTCAACCAGTGAGGCAATGAGTACCGCAATGACGGTGAAAGGGATGTCGCGAATGAGGTCGCCAAAGCGACCGCCGACTGCGACCAGTCCAAAGAAGGCGATGACGGTGGTGAGTGTCGCGGCAAAAACTGGCATCGCCATGCGGTTGGCAGCATTCTCTGCCGCCTGCATGGCGGTCTCGCCCATGCGGAAGCGGTGATCGGTGTGTTCGCCGACGACAATTGCGTCGTCCACGACGATGCCCAACGTAATAATCAGGCCAAAAAGCGAGACCATGTTGATGGTCAGACCGCCCAGGTACATGAGCGCAATGGCCGCCCCCATAGCGACCGGGATGCCTGCGGCGACCCAAAAGGCTGTGCGGGCATTCAGAAAGAGAAACAGCAGGCAGATCACAAGCCCCAGCCCCATCAACCCGTTGTCGATAAGAATATCGAGACGCCCGGTGATGGCCGCCGCACGCGTGCGGATCAGCTCTAGCGTGACGGAGGCCGGCAGGCTGGCCTGCAGTTCGGCAGCGACCTCTTCCACCTGCTCCTGAATGGCGATAGCGTCACCGCGATTGGAGCGGTCCACCCGTATCGACATCGCCGGATCATCGCCGACAAAGAAGCTGCGCTCGCGGTCCACCCCCTCCTGTCGCACGGTCGCTATGTCACCGATCACCAGCTTCGAGCCGTCGGGATTGGAACGCAACACAATGCCCGCAATCTCGCGCGCGCTGCGCTTGGCGGTGCCGGTGCGCACGCGGGCATTGGCCCCCGTCACATCGCCTGCGGGGTCGGCATCAACCTCTCCGGCAATTGCTGCCGCGATCTCGGCCATGCTCACATCGTAGGCGATCAGCTTGGATGACGGGACCTCGACCAGGGTCTGAGGGTCTGCAACGCCCTGGATGGTGGTTCGGGTGACGCCTGCCGCAAACAGGCGCGTGACAAATTCATCGGCAAACCGTCCCAGTTGTTCTGGTGGCAGGGGGCCGGTGATCACCACGTCTGTCACCCGGTCCCTCCAGGCGCCGCGGCGCACGTTGGGCTCTTCCGCCTCTTCCGGCAGGGTGGTGATGGCGTCCACAGCCGTCTGCACATCTGCCGCCGCGCGGCCCATGTCCCAACCGGGCTCAAAGTCCAGCGTGATCGTACCGCTGCCCTCGCGCGAGGTGCTGTTTGATCCTTCGACGCCTTCGACAACCAACAATGCGGGTTCCAGCACCTGCACAATGGCGGCGTCCACATCCTCAGCCCCCGCGCCTTCCCAGACAGTGGTCACGGTGACGTTGTCGACAATCACATCCGGAAAGAACTGCGCGCGCATATTCGGGGCGGACGCAAAACCCGCCACCAGCAGGATCAGCAAGAGCAGATTGGCCGCTGTCCGGTGGCGCACGAAATACGAGAGAACCCCGCCTGCAGCACCGGGCATCTTGCGGACCATGCCCTAGCCCCCCATCCGGCTTTCGATGCGGGCGACCATATTGGCGGGCACACGCGGTTCTGCCAGCCGCGCCAGCACGCGGGCCTTGGCGTCCTCGGGCATCCGGTCGTTGGCCTCGATAAAGGCCACCAGGCGGGCGCGGCGTTCTTCGGATAGTTCCAGCATCTCCGGCTCTGTCGCGGGTTCCGCATCGCGGGTCAGCGGGGTGACACCGATACCGGCACCCAGGAGCGGCGAGCGCGCTTCAACCACCTGACGGCCCGCAATTGGGCCACGCACAAGGACATCATCCCCCTGACGGCGCAGCATTTCGACGGCAATGGCCTCAAGGCGGTTTTCGCCGTCCAGCACCAGAACTTCGCCATCCGCCCCAAGGGCCGAGGCGCGCAGCCGTACCACATTACGCAGTTCGGGCTCTTGCACGCGAACCGTGACGAAATCCCCCGGCTTGAAGCCTTTCGCCTGATCCAACCTGGCAAAGACCAACCGACCGCTGGCGCCTTCGCCAGCTGCGGCGCTGGCCCGGCTGATCCGGCCTTTTGCCTCCAGATCAACGCCCGCAACGTCCAACGTGGCGGTCACATCAGAGCGGATCAGATCGCCTTCACCATCCAAAAGGCGTGCAAATTGTGCCGTGGAGAGACGGAAGGAAACTTCGAGATCATCAGGATCAATCAAATCGGCCAGACGTTCGTTGGTGGAAACAAGCCGACCGGCGATAACGGTGGTGCCAGACAAGACACCGTCAAATGGCGCTGTGATGACCGTGTCGGCCAAACGCCTTTCTGCCTCTGCCAAGGCAATCCTGGCCCGCGCCACCCCGGTTGTGGCCTGATCGATCCGCGCCTCGGCCTGTGCGACGGCCTGACGGCGGGAAACAACGGCCTGCCGCGCCGCAGACGCTGAAAGCTCTGCCGCTTCGGTGGTGCTGGCCGTGCCGACACCCCGTTCGGCCAGGTCACGCTGCCGCTCAAAAGCGCGTTCACGCAGAGCGGCCTGTTCGGAAGAGGCTTCCAGCTCAGCCTTGGCCAGTTCCAGATTGCGGGCCGCATCGCGGGTCTCAGCCTCTGCGTCTGCCAGATCGCTTGCGGCCCGATCCACGGCAGATTGCGTGTCAGCTGGATCAAGACGCACGAGCACCTGCCCGGCTGTCACGGCACCGCCGTCCTCAAACCCTTCCGCAAGCTCGATCACCCGCCCTCCGTCTGCGGCGCGCAATTCAAGCTGACGACGGCTTTGCACTTCACCAAAAGATTCAAGCACCGGAGTAATGTCTGAGAGTTCGGCCGTGATCACATTGACTGCAAAGACCCTTTCGCGGGCGGGCGGACCCTTGGGATCATCAGCCAATCGTTCGCGCACGGCACCGCTGATCAGGGACACGGCAAAGACCAGCAGGCCAAAGGTCACTGCTGCCAAAAACAGGCCAATCATGCTTTGGCGTAGAAACCGCATCAGCGTCGGACTTTCATGTCTTCCATTACACCTAACTTAAGGGGCGCTGCAGAAATACCAAGTTACAAGTATTCAACGGAAATGCTTTGAAAATCCGTCGCAACCGGATCAACTTTTATTTGCGGCGACGGTGTTCGTCCAACCTGGGCAGGATTTCGACAAAGTTGCAGGGTCTGTGGCGATAGTCGAGCTGCTTGAGAAGGATTTCGTCCCATGCATCCTTGCATGCACCTGGAGAGCCGGGCAGCGCAAAGAGGTAAGTGCCATTTGACACGCCACCTGTTGCACGGCTTTGCACCGCAGAGGTGCCGATCTTGTTCATGGAGATGATCGTGAAGATGGTCCCGAATGCATCGATTTCCTTCTCATAGACGTCGCGATGCGCCTCAACCGTGACGTCGCGGCCAGTCAGCCCTGTCCCGCCGGTCGTGATGACCACATCGATCCCGTCATCCGCGCACCAGAGCCGCAGTTGATCAGCAATCTGGTCGCGCTCATCCGGCAGGATGTGTCGTTCAGCGAGTCGATGCCCGGCTTCTTCGATACGGCCCTGCAAGACGTCCCCGGATTTGTCCTGCGTCAGGTCGCGGGTGTCTGACACAGTCAGGACCGCGATGCGCACGGGTATAAATTCTTTGCTTTCGTCAATGCTGCTCATGACCGCTCCAATACTGCCAAACGTGCTGCCAGTGCGACGAAGATCGCGCTTGAAACAATGCCCAAGGCGCGACCGCTGCGCACCATGCGCCGACCTAAGCCACTGGCAAACACGCCTACGCCACCGTTGATAAAGAACCCCCCGACCCCAAGGACCGCCCCAAACAAAAGGAATTGCCCCAGTATCGATCCGGCCTCCGGTTTCACAAACTGGGGGATGAAGGCCAACACAAATAGGATCACCTTCGGGTTGGTGAGGTTCACCGCAAGGCCCGCACGAAAGGCACGCGCAGTGGAAAGCCCGGGCTTGTCGTCTTGAGGCGAACTGCTTTGCGACAAGGCCTGCCAGGCCAGATACAACAGATACCCCACGCCGACCCAGCGGATGACGTCAAAAGCCCACGGCAGTTCCGCAATGACCGCCCCAAGTCCAAGGCCTGCCAGGGTGACGTGAACCATACCACCGATCCCGATGCCCGCGCTTGCTGCGATGGCCGCGCGCGGGCCGGAGCGGATGCCTTGCCCAAGGCAAAACATCATGTCAGCCCCCGGTGTCAGGTTGAGCGCCAGTGCGGCTGGCACGAAAGCCAAAAGGGTCAGAGGGTCAACCATCGCGCAGCTTCGCTTGCAAGCTCAGCAAATCGGCCCAAGCCTCGCGTTTGAATTCGGGAGACCGCAAAAGGTATGCTGGGTGGAACATCGGCAAGGCCGGGCGGCCTGCGGCCTCGGTCCAGGTGCCGCGCAGCCGGGTGATGCCGCGCTTGCCCAGAAGGGCCTGGCAAGACCAGTTGCCGACGATGACCAATACATCAGGCGCTGCCAGTTCGATATGGCGCAGCAGGAACGGTTTCATCATCGCGATTTCATCCGGTTTCGGGTCGCGGTTTTGGGGAGGACGCCACGGCAGGACATTCGTGATGTAGACAGGGGCTGTCTCATCGGTGCGCCCCATGTTGATCGCCGCCAGCATCTTGTCGAGCAACTGGCCTGCCCGGCCCACGAATGGGCGGCCTTCGCGGTCTTCGTCCCGGCCCGGCGCTTCGCCCACCAGCATGACACGCGCACCGGGTTGACCGTCCGAAAACACAAGATTGCGCGCGCCCTTCTTCAATTCGCAATGATCATAGGCCGCCATCGCCGCGCGTAGGTCATCAAGTGTCTGTGCCGCCGCCGCTGCCTGTTCGGCCACTGCCACCGCATCGACCTTTGCAGGCTCAGAGGTTGTGGGAGCCGCCGGGGTCTGCGCTTTCTTCGGCTTTTCGACGACCGCTGGCACGTCGTAGCGGTTCACCGGAGCATCCATGATCGCCTCAGTCGCGCCCAGTTCGATCTGCCAGTCGAGCAGCGCCAGATCGCGGTGAAAGTCGGTTGATTCCATGGGGGCAGCGTACCCCTGCCGCTGGGCAACCTAAATCCCCCATCGCAGGCGCGCGGCACCTTGCCGCTTGACCGCTGGCCCCTCTATAAGACCTCAACTGTCAAAGAGGTCGCGCGCCCATGTCTTTTGCCCACCGCCATCTGCTTGGCATTGAACACCTCAGCCCACTGGACATCACGACCATCCTTGATCTGGCAGACACCTACGCCGATCTGAATCGTCGCGCTGAAAAGCATGGCACTGCGCTCGCTGGACGCACGCAGGTCAACATGTTTTTTGAAAACTCCACCCGCACGCAGGCAAGTTTCGAGATTGCGGGCAAGCGGTTGGGGGCGGATGTGATGAACATGGCGATGCAGGCCAGTTCGATCAAAAAGGGTGAGACCCTGATCGACACGGCGATGACGCTGAACGCCATGCACCCCGACTTGCTGGTGGTGCGTCATCCGCAATCCGGGGCGGTGGACCTGCTGGCACAGAAGGTGAATTGTGCCGTGCTGAATGCGGGTGACGGGCGGCATGAGCACCCGACACAGGCGCTGCTTGATGCACTCACGATCCGGCGCGCAAAGGGACGCTTGCACCGGCTCAGCATCGCGATTTGCGGCGATATCGCCCATTCCCGGGTGGCACGGTCGAACATCATGCTGCTGGGTAAGATGGAGAACCGGCTGCGCTTGATTGGTCCGCCCACGCTGATGCCCTCCGGCATCGCCGATTTCGGGGTCGAGGTGTATGACAACATGCAAGAGGGCCTGCGCGACGTTGATGTCGTGATGATGCTGCGGCTTCAGCGCGAACGGATGGACGGCGGATTCATCCCCTCAGAGCGTGAATACTACCACCGCTTTGGCCTTGATGCGGAAAAGCTGGGCTTTGCCAAGGACGATGCCATCGTCATGCACCCGGGCCCGATGAACCGGGGGGTGGAGATTGACGGCACGCTGGCTGACGACATCAACCGCAGCGTCATTCAGGATCAAGTGGAGATGGGTGTTGCCGTGCGCATGGCCGCCATGGACCTTTTGGCCCGCAATC
>CAYUSM010000070.1:0-13853 GCA_964447345.1 uncultured Sulfitobacter sp.
GACTTCGTCGCCAAGAACGCGGACTTCCAGAAGATGGTTTCCACCATTGCTGACACCGCGCTGACCGTCTCTGACGTCGATGCGCTCAAATCAGCCGAAGTTGGCGGCAAGTCCGTTGAAACCATGATCACCGATGCGATTGCGACCATCGGCGAGAACATGTCAGTCCGCCGCATGTCATCGATCGAGGGTGAAACCGTTGTGTCCTATGTGCACAACGCAGCCGCCCCCGGCATGGGCAACATTGGTGTTCTGGTCGCCATGACCGGCGGCGACGAAGGCTTTGGCAAGCAGGTTGCGATGCACATCGCGGCGACCAACCCTGCGTCCCTGTCCGAAGACGACCTCGACCCAGCGGTCGTTGAAAAGGAAAAGCAGGTTCAAATGGACATCGCGCGCGAATCCGGCAAGCCGGAGCAGGTCATCGAAAAGATGATCGTGGGCCGCATGAAAAAGTACATGTCCGAGGTCACACTGGTGAACCAGCAGTTCGTTGTGAACCCTGATGTCACCGTTGGCGACGCCGCGAAAGAGGCAGGCGCCACCATCACTGGGTTTGTGCGTCTGGAAGTGGGCGAAGGGATCGAAGTGGTCAAGGAAGACTTCGCTGCCGAGGTGGCCAAGGCCGCGCAGGGCTAAGACGACCTGAATGAATTGAGAGGGGCGGCGCTGGCAACAGCGTCGCCTTTTTCTTTGGCCAAACAGAAAATTGGCGGACCACGCTGCCACGTGATCCGCCCAAACCCGGGACCGAGAAACCCAGGTCTCATTTGACCCGGCAGGCCCGGATGTAATATGCATCCAAGCCCGATCCGGCACTCGAAAAGAGCCTTGCAATCACAAGGGTTTAAGAGCGGTTGTTCCCTTGGTTTAACCAATTAGCGGCAACATAGTAACCTTGCGTCAGTTAAGCCCTTCGCGCCAGTAAGGGATTCCTTACCATTCCGAAGAAACAAGGGGAAAAGCTGAAGATCGCCATCAGAATTGGCCCGTCTGTTGGCCCCTTAGGTGAGATTTATCAGCCACAACCCTTGGCCTGTGGGGATGTTTTTGTTGTCACACCTGAAGTTTCGGGTAGGGTCAACGAAACGGAGGAAAACGCGTGACCCAGAACATCTTTGTCGTCGTCGTGGAAAGGTGCATGGACCGGTAGGGGTTTTCCATATCCGTTTCCATGCGCCCCCGAATTCTCGGGGGCTTTTTTATTGCCCAACGCAGGCCAGATCACCATGTCACTGACCAAAACACCGCCCAGATTGATCACTCTTATCCTGTTGGCCGGGTTTTCACCGCTTTCTCTGAATATGTTCATGCCATCGCTGGCAAACATCGCCGCAGATTTGCAGACGAGCTATAGCACCGTCATCTGGTCGGTTTCCGGCTATCTTTCCATCACGGCCGTTATCCAGCTGATCGTCGGTCCGTTGTCAGACCGGATCGGGCGCAGACCCGTGCTCATCGTGGCTTTGGGTGTATTCGCGGTAGCCTCGGTTGGCTGCGTCATGGCGCAGGACATACAGACTTTTTTGTTCTTTCGCATGCTTCAAGGGGGGATGACTGCGGGCTATGCGCTTTCGCTGGCAATCGTGCGCGACACGCGAACGGAACGCGAAGCCGTCAGCCTTATTGGCTATATCGGCATGTCCATGGCTCTGGCACCCATGCTGGGGCCAGTTGTTGGAGGTATGCTTGATACGGTTTTTGGATGGCGCGCCACGTTTGTTTTCTATGCGGTGGCGGGGTTCTTTCTATTCGGCTTGTGCTGGATCGACTTGGGTGAGACCAGACAGGAAAAAGCCGACATGACGGCCACATCCAGCGGAGCAGGGGCCTTGTTGGCCGATTTGCGGTTCTGGGCCTACGCCCTTTGCAGCGCGTTTTCGGTTGGTGGGTTTTACATTTTCATCACTGGCGTGCCGCTCGTTGCCGCTGCCAGCTTTGGCATCTCAACAGCCGAACTTGGTCTTTACATCGGCAGCATCACCCTGGGTTTCATGACAGGCGGTTTCATCGCGGGACGTTTCGGCGCGAGGGTGGATCTTAGTGTGATGTTGATCGCTGGGCGTTTGGTGCCGGTCATTGGGCTTTCGGCGGGCCTTGGCCTGTTTGCTGCCGGTTTCACATCGCCGCTGCTGTTTCTCGCTAGTACGATCTGCGTGGGGCTCGGAAACGGGCTGAGCATGCCCAGCAGCAGCACTGGGGCCATGTCAGTGCGACCGGATCTGGCCGGCAGCGCGGCGGGCTGGAGCGGGGCGATGATTGTGGCCTGCGGGGCATTGCTGACGGCAATAACCGGCCCAATTCTGAACGGGTCAGGTTCTGTAACGACGCTGCTTTCGCTTATGTTGTGCGTATCAATCCTGGCGTTGGCTTTCGGGCTCTGGGCAAGCGTTTTGCGGCGTCGATCTGCAACCGACCGTGCTTGATCACGCGTCGTTTTACGCGTCCAGAACGAACATCTGATTGGCGAACGCTGCCTTCAGCACCGCCTGCGCCGTGGTTTCCACCGAGAGTGCCTCACGCGCGAGCCTGAGGTGTTTTTCGACGGTGGCAGAGGTCAGTCCCATCAACAGAGCGATGTCTTGCATGGTCTTGCCGTCGCCCACCCATTCCAATGCCTCCCGCTGGCGGGGTGTCAGGGAACGGTTGGGGGCGGTATAGGGCAGGGTGAGTATCTTGAGATGCGCGATATCGTTCATCAGCTTGATGTCATTGCCATGCTCAGCCCAGACCTCATCAATCTCATCCTGGCTGATCTCTTTGCGCGCTGTCAGTGCGATGGCACCCTTGGACCGCGCGGAAATGGACTTGAAGCTGACCGTGTAGCCTGCAAGGACATGCATGCGCCGGTTAAACTCGATCACCCGTTCTTCGGCCGGTGTCATCGCGCGTTCGCGCGCCATGTCGTGCAGGACCGTCCAACTGCAGGCACCGTCGTGGGAAAGAGCCCAGCGGACCATGGGCGCATGGAAGTACAGACCACCGCCAAGAAACTCGTCGGTGTATTCAAGGCTGTGATTGGTCAGGATCACAAAATCCTCAGGATCGCCCAGCGATGTCGAGGTCCGGTAACGGGTGAAGCCATAGATCAGCCGGTCGAACCCGTATTCCGCCATCTTGCTGGTATGCGTCTCCCAGAGCTCTTCAATAGTCGGGCATCTTGCCACTTTATGGAGATAATCGCGCAAACTCATGAGCTTGCCAGTCGTTCTGCAAGTGCTTCCAAGGCCAGCACGTAGCCTTTTGCCCCAAACCCGCAGATTTGACCTATCGCGACTGGGGCAACGTATGACTTGTGACGGAATTCTTCACGCGCGTGGATGTTGCTCAGATGGACCTCGACAACGGGCACGTCAACGGATGAGATTGCGTCCATGATAGCAACAGAAGTATGCGTGAATGCACCGGCGTTCAGAATAATTGCGCTATGTGAGGTACCGGCGCTATGTATCTGATCTATCAGCGTTCCTTCGTGATTGCTTTGTTCAAAAGCAATCGGGATACCAAGCCGCTCACCAGCATCGCGACACATCTTTTCCACGTCAGCAAGAGTGGTCGCGCCATAGACTTCCGGCTGGCGTGTACCCAGCAAGTTCAGATTGGGACCATTGAGAATCAAGACAGAAGGCATAGGGGGCTCGCACTAGGTCAGACACACTTAAAGCGGGCCATGGACTGCTGTCTAGTATTAGGACGGTTGCACCACGGATTGCGCCTGAGGGGATGCAATTCTACGCCGATTTTGCGGATGTTCTAACTGTTATAATCAGTATTATGTAATTAAAAGATTCTATTAAGCTCATATTCTGTGGGCTTGGCGATACTAAGTACAATTTGGCAGTCACATGTGGCTTCTTACGACTTTCCCATTGAACGGCACTCTTCTTTCCGCCAGCTTTCTGAAATGTCGTATCTCGCACGTTCAATTCCAGCTCTCAGTCTTTCGCTCACCGTTTGTGCAACGCATGCCTTTGCGCAGGACCTCCCAGCGCCGGTTTTGGACGGCGCGTACGCGACCGTGAACCTTGACGAGGCCAGGCTTGGCCAAAGCCTGTTTTATGACCCGATCCTGTCAGGCAATCGCAGTGTCGCCTGCGCCACCTGTCATCACCCAAAGTTCGGCACGTCTGATGGTGTGTCGCTGTCCTTTGGTGATGGTGGCATCGGGCTGGGTCCTGAGCGCCGGTTTGATCCGGAGAACATTCCCGAAGAACGCATCCCGCGAAACGCACCAGCGTTGTTCAACCTTGGCGCAGAGGAATTCACCGTGATGTTCCATGACGGACGCCTTGAGGCCTCGGCCGATCATCCGGGCGGTCTGCGCACGCCAATGGATGCGGACATGCTTGCGGGCTTTGCGTCAGTCCTGTCAGCGCAGACGATGTTTCCGGTTCTCAGCCGCGATGAGATGGCGGGATCATACAAAGAGAATGACGTCGCGCGGGCCGTCCGATTGGGCATGATCACGGGTGAAGGTGGTGCTTGGGATTTGCTGTCCCGCAGGATCGGCGCAATCCCGGCGTACGAGCAGCAGTTCGTTGCGGTCTATCCTCATATCACCTCAGGCGATGACATCGCGTTCACTGATATATCCAACGCGATTGCCGCTTTCATGGCTTTCGAATGGCGCTCTGATACGTCTCCCTTTGACAGCTATCTTCGTAACGGTACGCCACTTAGTGAGCCTGCGCAGTACGGGATGGAGCTTTTCTACGGTGACGCGCTGTGTTCGACCTGCCATTCGGGTGCATTTCAAACAGATCACCAATTTCATGCCGTTGGCGCACCACAGATCGGTCCGGGTAAATCAGCCGCCTTTGAGGATCATCATCGTGACGAAGGACGGTTCAGGGTGACCGGTGACCCTGCTGACCTTTACGCTTTTCGCACGCCGTCTTTACGAAACGTGGCTTTGACGGGCCCTTATGGTCATGCGGGCAGCCACCGCGATCTGGCGGCGTTTGTTGCTGACCATGCCAACCCGGGCGTCAGCCTGAACAGCTACGATCCTGCCATGGCGGTTCTGCCTGAGTTCGACGTCAAGGATTTCACCATTATGGCGGACCCCAAAGAAATCACGGCGATCACAGCTGCAATCAAGGGACCTGCCGTTGGGCTGCAACCTGTTCATGTGGAGGCCATCGTTGCATTTCTCAACGCCCTGACGGACCCCGTCGCAATTGAAGGGCGCCTTGGCGTGCCAGAGAGCGTCCCGAGCGGCCTGCCTGTTCCCTAAGGCTTTGCGATCATATAGGTTTTTCCGGCGTCCAGCATGCCTTCTGACCGGCTGCGGTCGGGCCATGTGACTTCGACAGAAGCCGTCGTGGCCATGCCCAGACCAAAATGTCGGGGCAACAATTGCCCACCTGCATGCCCACCGCCAATCACATGCTGGACGGACTGCACCCCGTCTTCCGTCGTAACCGTGATGCGCGCGCCAATGGCATTCCGATTGCCGCCTTCCTGCTGAAGGTCGACGCGGAGCCAATTGCCGGTCATCTCCGAAACGTTCCGGTAAAGCTCCATCGGTGCGCGCCTGTTGACGACAATGATGTCGAGAAGGCCGTCACCATCAAAGTCCGCCAAGGCCGCCCCACGTGAGCGCTCCATCGTCGCCACCCCTGCCCCGACGGATGCCTCGCGAAAGCTGCCGTCTGACATCTGCATCAGCAGATTGTTCGGGTCGCGCGTGGCCATGCCCGGCATCTGGTCGACGTTTCCCTTGGTGATGAAAAGATCCGCCAGCCCATCGTTGTCGATGTCCCCAAACTCCGCGTGCCATCCGGTCGAAGGCCGACCATCGCCGCCCGTATGGGGGCGCTGCGCATAGGTGCCGATGTCGAATGGTGCGGCCTGATAGCTGCCGTCGGTTTCGGCGATCTGCAGCACCTGATCACCCATTGAGGTCAGCATGACCTCATCGCGGCCATCGCCGGTCAGGTCCCGGCTGGCGATGCCCATGCCCCACAGCGCCACATTGGGCCAACCATCTTCTGCGTTCAGAAAGCGCTGTTCGGCGATGTCCCACATCTGCTCAAATCCGCCTTTGACGTAATAGTGCCGGTCATTCGACAGCCTGAGCGCGTGACGTCCCCGTGCATCCTGAGCCGCCAGAATGGAAAGCGGACAGAACCCGGGAACCAGCGGCGTTGTTTGATAACCAGTCTCAGATGGCCGTAGGATCGCGTTTTCATCACAGGCCTCAAAGGGGCCTTCCGGGTCCTCGCGATCCACGTAGTTGCCAATTGCAATGGCTGGCGCTTCTTCACCCGCTTCCCACCAGGCGGTGAAGGCCGTGCTCCAGCGGTCGTTTTCTGGAATACCCAATGTTGCAGTCGCATCAGTAAAGCTGCAATCCGGGCCGCCCAACAGAACCGCGTTCGCGCCAACGCGCAGAACGAACAGATCGGTATGGCCATCTGCGTTCATGTCCAAAGGGTATGCGCCCGTGACACCGGTGAATGGGGGCACATCAGCATCCCGAAAAGCAAAACCACCCTCATTGACGATCAATTTGGCGGGGTTTGACCCACCTGCTGCAAAAACGTCCGGAAAGCCATCAGAATTGCAGTCAAAAACCGCAATGCCACCCCCGACAAAATGCTCCCAACCACCGGCGTAAACATGCGTTGGCAGGGCGTCTGACCGATCTTCGAACAAAGGGGCGGCCCAGGCACCCTGCCCCATCAGCAACAATGCTGTCGCAAATGCTCTCACGCTGCCCGTGCCTCTCCCCCAATCAAACGGTCCGTCATGTCCGACAGCGCGAGTGCAGCGGCACCGCGTGCCCAGACCAGATCATCCCAGGCATTGATCGCAACCCGGCATGGTCTGCGCCCCTCATTCAAGGTCATCTTGCGCATCGCATCAAGCACCTCATCGGCATAGAACTGAGCGTATTGGAGGCGCTCGCCCGACAGAATAATCATTTCTGGATCAAACAGTTGGACAACATTGCTCAACCCAAGTGACAGGTATCGTCCCGCCCGGCGGAAAATTGTATCTGCTGCCCGGTGACCGGATTTCGCTTTCTCAAAGAGCATCGCAAGGATTTCCTCCGGCGAGGCGTTGCGGTCAAAGCTATGACCCAAGGCCGTCGACGCCTCCCGCGTCAAAGCGTAGTCCGCAAGGTAGGCTTCCAGACATCCGCGCTGACCGCATTGGCAAAGCGCACCGTCCAACTGCACCTTGGTATGGCCTAGCTCCAGCCCCATGCCATGTGCACCGCGATAGAGCTGGTTGCCTAGGACAAGCCCCATACCAACGCCGCTTTCCACGGTGACCACTGCAAAATCGGACATCGCCCGTCCTTCGCCGAACCAAAGTTCGGCCAGCGTCAGCATATTGGCGTCGTTGTCCAGGGACACGGGGATGTGGAACCGCTCCGTAAAGGCCGCACGCAGGTTTTCGTCCCGCGCTTCGAGCATTGAAGACCAGACAACCTTCCCCGTGGCGTGATCAATGATACCCGGCATGCCGATGCCCACGGATAAGATGTCAGATTTGGTCTTTCCGCTTTTTCTCAACAACTTATCGATCAAAGCTTCGGTCTGATCCAGCAGTTGCGCCATTGGCCTGCGCAGTTCAGTTGTGGCCAGGGCAGCGTCTGCGATCACATTCCCTGCGAAGTCGGCGAGCACGGCAGTATGACGGCTAAACGCCAGCTTGATCCCTATGACATAGGCCGCTTCTGGCACCACCTCGAGAGTGACCTTGGGCCGTCCCCGTCCGGTTTCGCGGGGCTGTCGCTCAAACTCACGCAGGTAACCGGTTGAGATCAGGTCAGCCGTCAAAGTGGTTGTTGACCCTGCACTTATCCCAAGTGCGTGCGTGATGTCCGCACGTGCGGCATGACCTTGCGCACGGACAAATTCAAAAACTTGCTGTCGCAATGGCCGGGGCGTATCCTCGGCCGTGCGCAGCAGTGGACCACAGCCATCGGCATGGGTCAGGGCGCCCGCTTCGCTGATTAATTTTACTTCCAAAGTTAAATCCCCGGAAAACTGCCGTTCTGACACGTAATTTTCGTACCCTAGGCGGCATTTTCAGGTTTTGCGAGGAAAATTTTGACCAATTACCCATTTTTTATTTTGACAGCTAAAATAAATTGAGAGAGATTACCGTGACGGGTCAAACGACTCGCTACGCCACGCAGAAATGGGCGTTACCTCAGGGAGAGAGAAAATGAAAAAGCTATTCTTGGCCGCCGCACTGACGGCCACATCACTTGGCACAACCGTTTCGGCAGATGGCCATGGCATGACCGTTGGCGTCAGCTGGTCCAACTTCCAGGAAGAACGCTGGAAGACCGATGAAGCAGCCATAAAATCCGCATTGGAAGCCGCAGGTGCAAAGTACATCTCGGCGGATGCTCAGTCCTCCTCGGCCAAACAATTGTCAGATGTCGAAAGTCTGATCGCGCAAGGTGTCGATGCACTGATCATCCTCGCGCAGGACAGCGCGGCCATCGGCCCCGCCGTTGACGCAGCAGCGGCTGAAGGCATCCCGGTCGTCGGCTATGACCGTCTGATCGAAGACAGCCGCGCCTTCTACCTGACATTCGACAATGTCGAAGTTGGTCGCATGCAGGCCCGCGCGGTTCTCGCCGCTCAGCCCGAAGGCAATTATGTCATGATCAAGGGCTCGCCCACCGACCCGAACGCAGACTTCCTGCGCGGTGGTCAGCAGGAAGTCCTGCAGGACGCCATCGATGCGGGCAAGATCACCATTGTCGATGAAGCCTATACCGACGGCTGGCTGCCCGCGAACGCGCAGCGCAACATGGAGCAGATCCTGACCGCCAACGACAACAACGTTGATGCGGTTGTGGCCTCCAATGACGGCACGGCAGGTGGTGTTGTGGCCGCGCTCACCGCGCAGGGCATGGAAGGTATCCCGGTCTCTGGTCAGGATGGCGACCACGCCGCCCTGAACCGTGTTGCCAAGGGCACACAAACCGTGTCCGTCTGGAAAGACGCGCGCGATCTAGGCAAAGCTGCAGGTGAGATCGCCGTGGAGCTGGCCAAGAGCGACGGTGACATGAGCGCCGTTGGTGATGCCATCGAATGGGAAAGCCCCGGCGGCACCAAGATGACCGCGCGTTTCCTGTCGCCAGTTCCTGTAACAGCAGACAACCTCTCTGCCGTAGTAGATGCAGGATGGATCACCAAAGAGGCGCTTTGCCAGGGTGTATCCGGCGGCCCTGCCCCCTGTAACTGATCTCCCTAGCTCTGGTCCGGCCACGTGCCGGGCCGGAGCGCTTCGCATTTTTCCATGAATTGAGTATCGTTCAACGGGTCGGCCCTGCGCTGACGCGGCAGGAGCATTCATATGTCCGTAGAATCGACCAACACTCCGCAGACCAAGCGCAAACGCAGCTTCTTTGAAGAACTCGAGCTGGACACCCGTCTGCTGGGGATGATCGGGGCCTTCGTTCTGGTTGCACTGGTGTTCAATGTGCTGACAGACGGACGCTTCCTGACACCGCGCAATATCTTCAACCTGACAATCCAGACAGTGAGCGTGGCGATCATGGCAACTGGCATGGTTTTTGTCATCGTGACCCGACACATCGATCTGAGTGTTGGCGCCGTCCTGGCCGCCTGCTCTGCCCTGATGGCGATGACGCAGGTGCGGTTCCTGCCGTCCATGGGCCTTGAGATCGGCCACTGGGCCATCCCCTGGATCGCCATCACAGCCGGGATCATCCTTGGTGCGCTGATCGGGGCCTTCAACGGATGGCTTGTTGGCTATCAGGGCATTCCGGCCTTTATCGTGACGCTGGGCGGATTTCTGGTCTGGCGCAACGTCGGCTGGTATCAGACGAACGGCCAGACCATCGGGCCCCTCGATCAGACATTTATGATGTTTGGCGGCATCAATGGCACGCTGGGCGGCACGATCAGCTGGATCATCGGCATCATCGCCATTCTGTTCACCATCTTCGCCATCTTCAACGCGCGGCGCGTGAAGCTTGCGCACGACTTCCCCGTCAAACCCATGTGGGCAGAGGTGTCCCTAGCGGCCATCGCCACTGCTGCCATCGCTGGGTTTATCGGCATCCTCACCAGCTACGAGGTCCCCGCCCGTGTGGTCGCGCGTGACCCGGCAAAATACGGTTGCGAGGTCGCTGAGGGATGCAGCGCTGTCTACGGCTTGCCGATCTCGGTCTTATTGCTAATCGCCATCGCGGCCATCATGACTGTCGTTGCCCGCAAGACGCGTTTTGGGCGTTACATCTTTGCAACCGGTGGCAATCCGGATGCAGCGGAGCTTTCAGGTATCAACACAAGGTTCCTGACGGTCAAGATTTTCACGCTGATGGGGGTGCTTTGCGCACTTGCGGCTGTTGTTGCATCTTCGCGTTTGGCCAACCATTCCAATGATTTGGGCACACTGGATGAACTGCGCGTGATTGCGGCAGCCGTGATCGGTGGTACCGCGCTGTCCGGGGGGATTGGCACGATCTATGGCGCCATCCTTGGCGCGCTGATCATGCAGTCGCTTCAGTCGGGCATGGCTATGGTGGGCGTTGATGCACCACTGCAAAACATTGTGGTGGGCGCGGTCCTTGTCGTCGCGGTCTTTATCGACATCCAGTACCGCAAGCGTGTGGGAGGCAAATAGATGACACCTCTTGTTGAGATGAAAGATGTCTCCATCGCCTTTGGTGGGGTGCAGGCCGTCGATAAGGTCAGCATTGACCTTTACCCCGGTGAAGTTGTTGGCCTTTTGGGCCATAACGGTGCCGGAAAATCGACGCTGATCAAGATGCTCTCTGGTGCCTACAAGATGGACAGCGGCGAGATTTGGGTCAACGGCACCAGGGTTCAGATCACCTCGCCCCGCGATGCGCGGCGTTACAACATTGAGACGATCTATCAGACGCTTGCCCTTGCCGACAACCTCGATGCGGCTTCCAATCTGTTTCTGGGGCGCGAGTTGACCACGGGTCTTGGGTTTGTCGATGACGACCGGATGGAAGCCGAGACACGCAAGATCATGGCGCGGCTCAACCCTAACTTCAAAAAGCTGAAAGAACCCGTCTCTGCCCTTTCGGGTGGTCAGAGACAGTCCGTGGCCATTGCCCGGGCGGTCTATTTCAACGCCAAGATCCTGATCATGGACGAACCCACGGCCGCACTTGGCGTGCATGAGACAGCAATGGTTGCGGAGTTGATCCAAGAGCTGAAGAAACAGGGCCTTGGCATCTTCCTGATCTCCCATGACACGCGCGAGATGATGGAGTTGTGCGACCGCGTTGCGGTGATGAAGAACGGTAGGATGGTTGGGGCGGAACGCGTCGAAGACGTGACCGAGGACGACATTCTGTCAATGATCATCCTTGGCAAAAACCCAAAGGCTGCTGCCTGATGTTCATCGGTCTTGATCTGGGGACGTCGTCCCTGAAGGCGATCCTGCTGGATGAGCAGCAGAAGATTATGGCCGAGCACAGTGTCGCCCTTACCGTGCAACGCCCGCATGACGGCTGGTCAGAGCAGGACCCCCAAAGTTGGTGTGACGCTGCAACGACGGCGCTTAAGGCGCTGTCCAACAAGCATGATTGCAGCGGCGTCTTGGGCATAGGTCTATCAGGTCATATGCATGGTGCCACCTTGGTGGGGTCAGATGATACCCCATTGCGCCCCTGCATGCTTTGGAATGACACCCGCAGTCATGCGGAAGCCACGGAAATGGATGCGGACCCTGTGTTTCGCGAAATCACCGGGAACATCGTATTTCCCGGCTTCACCGCCCCCAAGGTGGAATGGGTGCGACGAAATGAAAGCGACACGTTCGAAAAGACCGCTAAAGTCCTGTTGCCAAAGGATTACCTTCGGCTTTTTTTGACCGGAGAGCATGTCTCGGAAATGTCTGACGCGGCAGGCACCGCCTGGCTGGATACCGGTGCGCGGGATTGGTCGGATACGCTTCTTGAGAAATGCCATTTGAGCCGCGATCACATGCCCCGGTTGGTTGAGGGCGCGGAGGCGTCCGGGACCCTGCGGGCAGAATTGGCAGGCGAGATTGGCCTGCCCCAATGTATCGTGGCCGGTGGCGCGGGTGACAATGCTGCTGCCGCGATTGGCGCTGGTGTCGTCGCACCGGGTACCGCCTTTCTGTCGCTGGGCACGTCAGGCGTGCTCTTTGCTGCCAACGAAAGCTACCGCCCGGACCCGGGCTCCGCCGTACACACGTTCTGTCATGCGGTACCGGACACCTGGCACCAGATGGGCGTTATCCTTGCGGCCACGGACGCGTTGGAGTGGCTGAGCCGGTTGACCGGGCAGAGTGCTGCAGAATTGACGGCGGACCTTGGGGATATTCGAGCACCCAGCAAAACCCTTTTCCTACCCTACCTCGGCGGCGAGCGCACACCGCACAACGATGCGTCGGTCCGGGGACAGTTTCTGCATCTTGATCATGCAACCGATGCAAAGGAAGCCGCCCGCGCGGTACTGCAGGGCGTCAGTTTCGCATTTGCTGACTGCAGGGATGCCTTGGCTGAGACCGGGACTCAGATCACGCGGGCACTTGCCATGGGGGGCGGATCGAAATCTGACCATTGGTTGCGCATGCTCGCGTCCACCCTCAACATCACACTCGATGTGCCGGAGGCGGGTGATTTTGGCGCGGCATTGGGGGCAGCGCGTCTGGGCATGATGGCTGCCACCGGGGCTGGCCCGGAAATCGCCGAACAGCCTCCCATCGCCACCTCCATCGGCCCTGATCCCGCTCTTGCCGATGCGATGGCGGAAGGCCATGCTCGCTACAAACGCGCCTACCAAATGCTAAAGGACCTCTGAAATGACCGACTTCTTCAACGGTATTCCTGCCATTGCGTATGAAGGTCCTGAAACGGACAACGAGTTTGCGTTCCGGCACTACAATGCTGATGAGTTGGTCATGGGCAAGTCAATGAAGGATCATCTGCGCTTTGCTTGTGCCTACTGGCATTCCTTCGCCTGGCCCGGTGGGGACCCTTTTGGCGGTCAGACCTTTGAAAGACCATGGTTTGGCGACACGATGGAGTTGGCCCGGCTCAAGGCTGATGTGGCTTTCGAGATGTTTCAAATACTTGGCGTCCCGTTCTTTTGCTTTCATGACGCGGACGTTCGGCCAGAGGGCGCGGGTTTTGCCGAAAACACGCAGGGCCTTGAAGAGATCACGGATTACTTCGCTGAGAAGATGGAAGCGACGGGCCTTCAGCTTCTCTGGGGCACGGCCAACCTTTTTTCGCATCGCCGGTTCATGGCCGGAGCGGCAACCAACCCTGACCCGGAGGTCTTTGCCTTCTCCGCCGCGACAATCAAGACCTGCATGGACGCAACCCACAAGCTGGGCGGCAAGAACTATGTCCTTTGGGGAGGGCGCGAGGGGTACGAGACCCTGCTGAACACCGACATGGGGCGCGAGCGGCAGCAGGCGGGCCGGATGCTGCAGATGGTCGTCGACTACAAACACAAGATCGGCTTTGACGGCACTATCCTGATCGAGCCCAAACCGCAGGAACCCACCAAACACCAATACGATTATGACGTCGCGACGGTCTATGGCTTCCTGAAAGACTTTGGGCTTGAGAACGAAGTGAAGGTGAACATCGAACAGGGCCATGCAATCTTGGCCGGGCACAGCTTTGAACACGAACTGGCCTTGGCGCGCGAACTGGGCATCTTTGGCTCCATCGACATGAACCGCAATGACTACCAGTCAGGATGGGATACGGATCAGTTCCCCAACAATGTGCCGGAGATGACACTGGCCTTCTACGAAATCCTTCGTGCGGGCGGTTTCACCACAGGTGGCACAAACTTTGACGCCAAGCTGCGCCGCCAATCACTTGATCCAGAAGA
>CAYUSM010000071.1:0-13827 GCA_964447345.1 uncultured Sulfitobacter sp.
TGCTTGTGCTTGTGCGCGTGGTGATGTTGGTGGCATTTGTTGCCGAAGCCATCGCAACCGGTCTACTGATGATTGTGTTTGTGCCCGAATTCGGCTGGACACACGGCTTTTGGCAGGCCCTTTTCCATGCGATATCGGCGTTCAACAACGCCGGATTTTCGCTGTTTTCGGACAGCCTTTCCGGATACGTCGCCGACCCTGTTGCCAATATCACCATCACGGCGCTTTTCATTCTGAGCGGGCTTGGTTTCGTCGTCCTTGCGGATTTGAACCGTCAGCGTGGATGGCGAAAATTGACGCTTCACAGCAAACTGATGCTGTCGGGCACGCTATTTTTGATCCTCTTTGCCTGGGTCATGTTCACTTTACTGGAATGGAATAATCCAGCCACGCTCGGTGGGCTTGAGAGTGATGGTGCACGCATTCTGGCGAGCTGGTTTCAAGCGGTAACACCACGCACTGCAGGCTTCAACACGCTGGACTACGCGCAGATGGAAGACAGCACGACCGTGATGACGTTGATGCTGATGCTTGTTGGCGGTGGGCCGTCCTCCACGGCTGGCGGCATAAAGGTGACAACATTGATCGTCTTGGCCTTGGCGACGCTTGCATTCTTCCGAAGACAAGAGCGTCTCAACATTTTCGGTCGCAGTCTAGGAATGTCGGAAGTTATGAAGGTGCTGGCCTTGACCGCACTTTCGATTTTCCTCATAGCAGTCGGCCTTTTCCTGACATCAATCACTTACGACGGCGACTTTCTCGATCTCCTTTTCGAAGTTTGCTCGGCTTTCGGGACCGTTGGCTTGTCGAGAGGCGCCACCGGCGAACTCGATGAATTCGGTCGCGCGATGATCATTCTGATCATGTTTGCAGGTCGTCTGGGACCTCTGACACTTGCATTCTTTCTTGCTACGCAAAGCAAACCCAAGGTCGGATATCCGGAAGGAAAAGTCTTCCTGGGCTAGCGTTGCGACGAGAAGAGCCGCCATTGGCACAGCCGCAGCGAAAGCTCGCATTGACCCGCCTCTTTGCCGTCCATGGGTCTCAAAATTTTGCCGTTGCAGCGAATGGCCGTTAAGCGGGCTGCAAACGCAGCATCCTGTGGAATGGTTGAGAGTCCGCAATGGGCCGTCCTTACCGAGGCGGAAAGGATCTGTCGGTTGGATGCTGCGCTGCACCCGATGGTAGCAGCGAGCCCAACCTGCTCATTTGTCAACGCGCAGCGAACGACCGCTTTCTGGATCACTTCCGAGGCGGAAGGCTTCTCGAAATTCCCCGAAACTCCGCGATCAGCGTGCCGTCTTCTGTCAAGACCGATCCATCATAGATTCCGGTGCGCCCGCTCTCCGAACGGCGGGCGATCCTGACCGTGAGCATATCACCCACATTGGCTGGACGCAGGTAGCTGATCGAGCATTGCTGTGCGACTGCCGGGTGTTCACCGCTGTTGCACGCTACCCCGAACGCGGCATCGGCCAGCGCGAAGATCGTCCCGCCGTGACAGGTGCCGTGAGCCTGCACCATGTCCTCTCCGACCGTCAGCGACAGAGTGGCTGCGCCGTCCTCGACATCATCGAGCGTCGCCCCGAATTGGCGCATCAGCGCATCGCCTTCGAACATGCGCCGGGCCGCGTCGTAGTCGTCATCGTACATCATTGCAAATAGCCTCCCATTCTGTATGTTGCTAAAAGCAACATATGTGGGGAATAGTCAATATGGTGGAGGATCGCGTTGCGCAATTCAGGGAGTTCAACCGCTTCCACACGCGCTTGGTCGGTGCGCTGAACGAACATCTACTGGCATCGGATTACACGTTGCCGCAGGTCCGGGTTCTCTATGAGGTGGCCAACGCGCCGCCGAAGGCCCCACCGTCGGCCCGCGATCTGGGCGAAGCTCTCGGTATAGACACCGGTTATCTGAGCCGGATCGTCACCGGCCTGGCCGACGAAGGACTGATCGACCGTCTGCCTTCGGAACAGAACGCGAAACGGCTGGCTCTGACACTTTCCGACAAAGGCCGTGAGGTCTTCAGGGGGCTGAACGACGCCTCGGCTAAGGAAGCGGCTGCGATGCTCGAAGGCCTGTCCGATCAGGAACAGCGCGAGCTAATCGGCGCGATGGGAAAAGTGCGCCGTCTGCTGGGTGACGGGACAAACGAAGCAACCTTCATACTGCGCGACCCGGAACCCGGTGATCTGGGATGGATCACCTATCAGCATGGGCGTCTCTACGCCAAGGAATACGGCTGGGATTGGACCTTCGAGGCTCTGGTCGCGGAAATCGTCGGCCAGTTCGCCAAAACCTATGACCCGTCCTGTGAACGATGCTGGGTGGCGGAGCGCGAGGGCGAAGTCATCGGATCGGTCTTTATCGTCCGGCAGGATGATGACACCGCCAAGCTGCGCCTGCTCTATGTGGATGCAAGCGCGCGCGGTCTAGGCCTCGGGCGGCGGCTGGTCGAGGAAACCCTGCGCTTCGCCCGCGACAAGGGCTATAAGCGGATGATCCTCTGGACCAATGATGTGCTGGTCTCCGCACGGCGCATCTACGAGGCCGCCGGATTCGAGCTTCTGGAGGAAGAACCCCATCACAGCTTCGGCAAGGATTTGGTCGGGCAGGTCTGGGGCCGCGATCTGTGACGGACTCTGGTTCGGGATCGGGGGCCGTCGCAGGTCTTTTGACAGGAATACAGGTCGGCGCGGCACTCTTTGCCAGCCAGCTCGTCGTCAGTGATGTCGGCGTCGGGCTGCTGGGGCTTCTGCGCTACGGCATCGCCCTGCTGTTCCTTCTCCCTCTCCTGCTGTTGAAACCGTCCGCGCCGGTCGCGCGTGCCGACTGGCTCCCGATGATCCTGCTCGGTCTTGGACAAATCGGGGTGATGATCGCCCTGCTCAACACGGCCGTCGCATATACCAGGGCCGCACGGGTCGCCCTGATCTTCGCGACCTTGCCCGCCGTCAGCATGTTGATCGACCTTGCCCGCGGTCGCCCGTTCAGCGGCTGGCGCATCGGTCTTGGGGTCGCGCTGTCGATAGGCGGTGTAGCGGTGCTGGTCGGCGCGGACGCGATGACCGGCGGCGTCCGCACAAACGATGTCATCGGCATGATCGCTGCCGCCGGGGCGACCATCTGCGTTGCGGTCTGTTCGTCGCTCTACACGCCTTTCGTGAAGCGATACGGCCCCGTCAAGGTCAGCTCCGTCGCCTTTACCGTCTCGCTGATTCCGCTTGGACTGATCGCGATAATCCTGCCATCCGCCCAGACACCGAATGAATGGGCAAGCGCGGTCTGGTGGCTCGTTCTGGCAATCGGCCTGTCTTCGGGCATCGGCTACCTGATGTGGTTCCACGCCATCGAAAAGCTGCCTGCCACCCTTGTCACCGGCTTTTTGGCGCTCAGCCCGATTACCGCTGCGGTTCTGTCGCTGGCCTTCCTCGCGGCGGACATGACGCCCTCTCTGCTGATTGCCGTTGCTCTCGTCTGCGGCGGTATCCTCTGCTTCGCCCGCTTCAAGGAGCGGCCCACCGACCGAAAGGAAAAACCCCTATGAAGGACACACTGAAACCCGGCCTGGAGCATACCGGAACGCTGGATGTGCTGCCCTCGATGACCGTTCCAAATGTCAGCACGGAGCTGACGGCCTTCGCGGATATGCCGCCGGTATTCGCCACGGCGATGATGGTGGGCTTCATCGAAGCCACCTGCATCGAGTGCATCGCGGATCACCTGGACGATGGAGAACACACGGTCGGAACGCATATCAATGTCAGTCATACGGCCGCGACGCCCGCGGGTATGGGTGTGCGGGCCGAAGTCACCCTGACAGGTGTGGAGCGCCGGATGCTTACCTTCAAGGTAGAGGCGTTCGATGATGTCGGACTGATCGGAAAAGGCAGCCACCACCGCGCGGTGATCGACCTTGGCCGGTTCATGGCGAAGGTCGAGGAGAAAGCGAAAGGATGATCGCCCGAAGCAGACATTGGACGAGGGACAGCTTTGTCCGCAAAGTCGGCCTTGGGCGGGTATCTTGAGTTGCTGCGCCGCCGCAGGTCCGATTTGAGCCCAATCTGTAAGTCAGAATCTTATGCTGCGTGCACACGCTGCGTGCAAACCGCTGCATGAGCGAAATTACCTTTGCCGCAACAAAGCCGAATTAGCGGACCTTGATGCAAAGCGTATGGAAAAACCAGTGACCAGGAACAGGATGCAAAACGATTGAGATGATGGAGTAATGTCAGCTCGCCACCAAGGACCACCGGTCAAATGCCAGGAACACGTAGTTGTCCGCGAAGCGTTTTGGGGCTCGACCAGTGGACACGATCAGGTTCGGCAGCGGTATGCGCCTGCGTCAACAAAACGGACGTACGACAGCATCTAACATACGCTCCTATTAGCTCTAAAAATGTTTTGCGATGCAGGCGTAATCGGCGCTCGAACTTCTGGGGCTTGTCAAACTCTGGTGCATCTATGTGGGAAACAGGTGTTCGGCAGCAACTTGCTCATCGCTCGTGCCTTCAGCAACGCAGCGAATGTAAAACCTAGCGAAATCAGCAATTAGCTTTCGAAGTTTGGCGCAGCGGCAGTCTCACTGATTTCACACCACACAAACAACAATGCGAGGGGTCAATCTGACCTGTCTGGGCTCCTTTGGCACAAGCGGAAAAAACGTCTTTGATCCAAACTACAAGCAACATGGCCATCCTCTGCGACCCAATAAAGATTTGGCATTAAGTCATTGCAGAGGGACTGCGCTTTCTGCTTTGCCGTAACAGAGCCGTTATGGGACGTCTTCGAGTTTCGCTTCAACGGGGCATCCGATGCACGCGTCGCTGTCGCACAGGCGGCAAATTCTTAACGCGCTGTTGTCATCTGTAACCATAGCTTTCAAAAGCTTCTCGGATACTTTCGACAACATCGTGACTTCCGCTTCAGAGAGGTGTGACAATGCACATTCCAACGAGATGCATCTGGACGCAAGAACAGACTGCTCTTGCGCCTCACCAGCGGGCGTAAGGGTCAACGCGACCGCGCGGCCATCTTCTTCGGACCGCGTGCGGGTGACGAACCCGCCTGCTACCATTCGGTCAACCAAACGCACTGTGCCGGGATGGGATAACGCCAGACCTTTGCTAAGCTCCACTATAGAAATGCCGGGCACATGACCAATAAGCGTTATGCCTGCGGCATCAATGCTTTGGGGCACCTGTCGTCGCGCATCCGCGATCACGGCATCGGACAAGGCAAGCGCCATCGCGCCGATCACATTTTCGTTTATGCTCTTCACCATGACTCTCTAATATTTGCCTGCCTCGTAGACATCAACAAAATCACACTATATGCATCGCGCATATAAAATGTTCGGCAGCTGCTTTCTGTGTTGATAGAATGGCCTAGGACAGTGTTCTGTCCGCGCTGACACGGCTGATAGGCTCGTTGCGCCGAATTCCAAAACCGCGCACTCAACGCGCCAAACATGACGCCGCGAGAAAAGGCCAATGAGATGACAGAGGCGATTCAATTCCGAAACACATATACAGCGGCGCTCGTCACAGGTGCTGCGGCTCGGCTGGGGCGGGCGATGGCGCTTGGGCTGGCAGCGCGTGGAATAGACATCGCTTTGCACTACAACAGCAATGCATCAGAGGCTGAAAAAACGGCGAATGACATCCGCGCGCACGGTGTGAATTGTGTGACCCTTCAAGCTAATCTGCTGGACCGCGAACAGACCCAAAATCTGGTCGCCCGTGCCCGCGAAGGGTTGGGGAAAGACCTCGACGTCCTGATCAACTGCGCGTCGATTTTCAAGTACGATACGCTCAAAAGCGCGACCCACGAAAGTTGGGACAGGAACATTGATTCAAATCTGCGTGTGCCGATGATGCTGACACAGCAGTTTGCGGCCCAAGCTCCCAAAGCGGAGGTAAAGGCGAATGGCGAAATGGATGCCAGGGCCTGCATCGTGAATATGATCGACCAGAAAGTGCGCAAACTGACCGAGCATTACATGACCTATACTTTGGCCAAGACGGGGTTGTGGACCTTTACCCAAACCAGCGCGCGCGCTTTGGGTCCGCATATCCGTGTGAACGGCATTGGTCCCGGTTCGACTTTGCAGGGGGCCGAGCAATCGGACGCGCAATTTGCAGAGCACCGGCAAGGGTCGCCGCTGGGGCGCGGAGCGGACGCGAGCGATATCGTGCATGCCATGCACTTCCTGCTTGATGCCAAAGCCTTCACCGGTCAGCTTCTTTGCATTGATGGAGGCCAGCATCTTTAGTTCAGGCATGCAAGTATTGAGGGGAGCGTTCTTGTGACGATCATCCTGATCGGGACCATCTATCTCTATCTCGGCGGTGCTGTGGCCTTCGTGTTCCTGCTGTGGGGTCTGGGCCGCATTGACGAGAATGCACAAGAGGCGTGGATTTTTCGTCCGCTGCTGATCCCCGGCGTGTTGTTGATCTGGCCGCTGGTCATCTGGCGCTGGATCGTCTTGCACCGTGGTGAGGAAAAGCTTGACCGTCACACCATGCCCCGCATCCGTCAGGAGCGTCTGCAACTGACCTTTATCATCGTGATACCCCTGATCCTGCTGGTGGCCATAACCCAACGCGAAGATCCTGCGAGCCTTGCCGCCCCTGTGTTGCTGGAGCCTCCGCAATGAGCGTCAAATATGTACCCGTCCAGTGGAACAAGAACAAGTGGTTCTATGATGCGGTTCTGATCGCGCTGGTGGTTCTTTATATCTTTGTCTTCATCCGCATTGGAACGCCTGCGGCAGACTTGTCGCGGCCGCTGGACAATGCGACCCTGCGCATGCGGGCGTTTGGCACCTGCGCCCTGTGGATGCTGACGGTGATCCTGTGCATCGGGCCATTGGCGCGATTGGACAAAAGGTTCCTGCCGGTGCTCTATAATCGCCGCCATTTCGGCGTGCTGACAGCACTTGTGGCGTTCACACATGCGACCTACGTGCTTGGCTGGTACTTCAGCTTCAGCGGACAACCGCCCCTGACGGCGATGTTTGAGAGCATGACAGGATTTGGTCAAATCCTTGGGTTTCCGATTGAGCTGCTGGGCTTCTCCGCGCTGATCCTTCTGGGTGTTCTTGCCGCCACTAGCCATGATTTCTGGCTGGCCTTCCTGTCTGCCCCGGTGTGGAAGACCCTTCATTTGCTGATTTATCCGACCTATGCGCTGGTCGTGGCGCATGTTGCACTGGGCTATTTTCAGGACAGCGCGAACCCGGTCTTTGGGGCTTTGTTCATCGTCAGCGCACTGCTGGTGGCCGCATTGCATCTGGCGGCCTACCTCAAAGAGCGCAGGGTCAACGCAGAGGCGATTGAGTGGGTCAAAGCCTGCCGCCCCGGTGACATTGAGGATAAACGCGCGGCCATCGTGCCCCTGTCCAAAGACGAACGTGTGGCGATTTTCCGCTCGGGCAGCTCTTTTTCTGCTGTTTCCAACGCCTGCGCCCATCAGGGGGGGCCGCTGGGCGAGGGCAAGATCGTCTATGGCTGTGTGACCTGCCCCTGGCATGGGTTCAGCTACAAGGCGCGCAATGGCAGGTCGCCCGCACCCTTCACCGAGATGATCCCGACCTACAATATGAAGCTGGAAGATGGCTTCCTCTTCATCGACCGGAAGGCCAACCAGCCCGGCACCGACGTGGAACCCATCATATTCGAGGTCGCAACCGATGGCTAAACCTGCAGAACCGTTTTTCGTTGGCTGGGGCAAGGTCCCCAAGGCGCTTCGGCTCTTTCTGGCGGGCTGTGCGGCGGTGCTGATCGTCGGTTTTGCTGCGCTTTCATACGCCACCTCTGCCACCCAGACAGATACCATGCCCGGCGCGTTCATGGGCCGTGTGGCGGTCACGGGCATTTTGCAGAACGATCCCTATCCGGTCCTCCACGTCATCAGCAGTGAACAATTTACTGCGGGCGACACCATTATACTGTCCGGCAACGGCAAACGCGGCGCGGTTGAACAGGCCGCGGGCATGGACGGCCAGATCGTTGAAGCGAATGGGATCCGCATGGATCGTGGTGCGCTTAAGGGCATGCAGTTGCGCAATGGTCAGCGCGGTCTGAAACTGGCCGAGGATCAAAGCCAAAGCATGGAGGTGACCGTCCAACCCATGGGCCGCTGGCGCCTGCAAGGTGAGATTTGCGATGGCAAATGCCTGAACGGTGCGATGCGCCCGGGCACCGGCATCGCGCACCGCGCTTGCGCAAACCTATGTTTGCTTGGCGATGTGGCCCCTGTCTTTGTCTCTGCGGGGCCGATTGATGGCAATCAGTTTTTCTTGATGTCAGGTCCTGAAGGCGGTGCAATCCCATCGGCCCTGCTTGAGCATACCGCTCTGCCGGTCGAAGTCGAAGGTGAGGTCGAGCGTCACGGAAATCTGCTGTTGCTGAAAGTCGCACCCGAAACAGTGAAGGCGGTGCCATGATCCTGCGCGTCGTCTCAATCCTTGTCTCGGTTGCTGCCGCTTACGGGCTGTGGTGGGCTTACGACGAGCTGACGATTTTCCGCCGCACCGTTTTTTGGGAATACCGCTACATCATTTTCGGGGTTGGCGCCTTGCTGGCCCTGAGCCTCCTTGAAAGCCTTTTCGGCTGGATCAAGACCAAAACCGCCAAAGACACCGACAGCCACTAGCCCAAGGAACACCCAAACGATGACGTCACAGGCCGTAGCCAAACTCAGCGAACTGGCAGACCGCGACCCCACCTATGCCCTCGTCGGCGAAGTCGATCTGGTGGTGGTGCGCATTGATGAGGATGTCTCCGTTTTCTATGGTCGCTGCCTGCATCGCGGCGCGCTCATGTCGGACGGTTTTGTGCGCGGCAAGAACCTGATTTGCGGTGTACATGATTGGGACTACCGCCTGGACAGCGGTGTGTCCTCCTACAACAACTCGGAAAAACTGCCGAAATTCAACGCATGGGTCGAAGGCGATGATGTCATGGTCGACGCCGATGAGATCAACGCCTGGGCGTTGGACAATCCGCAGCCCTATTTCCGCAAATCCTACCTGGGCCTCTATGCCGATCCCAGTCACGGCATCCCTGAAGAACCGCATGCCCGCCAGATCCAGATTTATGCCCGCGCGGGTCTGAAGAAGACCGGCCACCATGGTATTGTTGAATCGATGGGTGTTTCCCGCGCCGAATTGCCCGATTGGGACGATATCCAGCTGCTCACCGCACAGCTGGCCCGCCCGCCTTTGCTGGAAGACGCACCCGTCGGGACTGACGTGACAATCGGACCAAACGCGAAAAAACCGCTGACGCTGAAAATCCCGCTTTTTGTCTCCGACATGAGCTTTGGCGCTTTGTCAGAGCCTGCGAAACTGGCGCTCGCAAAGGGGGCCGAGGATGCGGGCACCGGGATTTGCTCGGGCGAGGGCGGCATGTTGCCCGAAGAGCAAGAGGCCAACAGCCGCTATTTTTATGAGCTAGCCTCCGGGCGGTTTGGCTTTGACTGGGACAAAGTTGCCAAAGTGCAAGCGTTTCACTTCAAAGGCGGCCAGGGGGCCAAAACGGGGACCGGCGGCCACCTTCCCGGCAACAAGGTGAACGGCAAGATCGCCGATGTACGCGGTTTGGAAGAGGGCACGCCCGCCATCTCGCCCGCGCGTTTCCCCGAATGGACCGATCCAGCGCAGATCAAGGACTTCGCCGATGAGGTGCGCGAACGCACGGGCGGCATCCCCATCGGCTACAAACTCTCCGCCCAGCATATCGAGGATGACATTGACGCCGCAATGGCGGTGGGCGTGGACTACATCATCTTGGACGGACGCGGCGGCGGCACCGGTGCGGCCCCTACGATCTTCCGCGATCATATCTCAGTCCCGACAATCCCCGCGCTGGCCCGCGCGCGCGCGCATCTCAATGCATGCGGCGCGGAGGGTGTTTCGCTCATCATCACGGGCGGCTTGCGCACGCCTGCGGATTTCATCAAGGCGCTGGCCATGGGCGCAGATGCAATTGCCCTGTCGAATTCCGCGATGCAGGCCATCGGTTGCCTCGCCATGCGGGCCTGTCATACCAACAATTGCCCCGTCGGCATTGCCTCGCAAAAACCGCATCTGGCCAGCCGCATCATCGTGGACAAATCCGCCGAACGATTGACGAACTTTTTCGAGGCGTCGGTGGAGCTGATGCAGGTCATGGCGCGGGCTTGCGGGCACGGCCACCTGTCGGCGTTTGACCACAGCGACCTGACAACATGGAAAAAAGAAATGGCCGATCTATCCGGCGTTGCCTTTGGCGGTCTGCAGGGAAGGAACTGAACCCATGAGCACTGAAAACCTTGACTGGATCAAAGTCGCCAACGTGGGCGATCTGCCCGAAGGCCGCGTCAAGACCGTCACAGCGCGCACCACCTCGATCTGCCTTGTGCATTTTGAGGGCCAATGGGCAGCGATGGACAACCATTGCCCGCACCAACGCGGTCCCTTGGGGGAAGGCACCATCGAAAAAGGCGTAGAGGGAGCCTGCTGGGTCCGCTGTCCCTGGCATGGTTGGGACTTTGACCCGCTGACCGGCAAGCCACCCGGCGGCGGGGTCAAAGACCATGGTCAGAGGATGTTCCCCGTCGACGTGCGCGGCGACGAGATCTTTGTCGGGATCGAGCCCGAACCGGAAAGGGTGCGCACGGTAACCGATGTGATGGTCGAGACGATGACAAACTGGGGCGTGCAGTCCGTTTTTGGCATGGTGGGACATTCCAACCTTGGCCTGTCGGACTCGATCCGTCTGTCCGTCATCGACAAAAAGCTGAAGTTTTATGGCATCCGCCACGAGGGGGCCGCCGCCTTTGCCGCCTCCGCCTATGGCAAGCTCACGGGCAAACCCGCGGCTTGCCTAACCATCGCGGGGCCGGGCGCAACCAACCTTCTCACCGGTTTGTGGGACGCCAAGGTGGACCGCGCGCCCGTGCTGGCGTTGACAGGACAGGTCCAAACGCAGGTCTTTGGCCCCGGTGCGTTTCAGGACATCGATCTGTCTTCGGCGTTTCAGGCTGTCACGAAATTCTCGCAGACTGTGTTGACCACCTCCAAACACGCAGAGCTGATGACGCTGGCGTGCAAGACCGCGGTGGTGGAACAAGATGTGGCCCATCTGATCTTTCCCGATGATGTGCAAACCATTCCCTCAACCAAGAAAGCTGCCACACCCGCAGGGCGCGTCGCAGGATACCAAGTTTCGCCAGCGCAGTCCGACATCGACGCCTCGGTCGAGATGCTGAACGCGGCCAAGCGCCCTGTGATCATCGTCGGCCATGGTGCCTATGGCGCGCGCGACGAGATCATTAAATTCGCCGAACAGATCGGCGCACCCGTGCTGACGACCTTTAAGGCCAAGGGCCTGATCCCAGACAATCACCCCAATGCGGGCGGTGTGCTGGGCCGCTCGGGCACGCCTATCGCAAGTTGGTTCATGACCCTTGCGGATACGATCATCGTCTTGGGCGCCAGCTTTTCTAACCACACCGGCATCAGTCCAAAACGCAATATGATCCAAGTGGATTATGACCGCATGCAGCTTGGCAAATTCGGCAAGGTCAAGATACCTGTCTGGGGCGAGATTGGCGCATTCTGCAAAGCGGCGGTTCCCGGTTTCACACGCAATGCTGACGCCGACGACCAGATCACCGAACTGGCGGACCGCTGGAGCATGTGGCGCGATGAAAAGCACCGCAGACTGGCCGAGGAGCATGGCCAGGGCATCCACTCCTTTGCCATTTTCGACGCCTTGGGCAAACTCGCGCCTGATGATGCAATCTTTGCGGTCGATGTGGGCAACAACACCTATTCCTTTGGCCGTTATCTTGAGACGAAGGGCACCCAACGCGTGCTGATGTCGGGCTATCTAGGGTCTATCGGGTTTGGCTTTCCGGCAGCGATGGGGGCCTGGGCCGCAACTCAGGACCTGGAGGAATTACATGGCCGTAAAGTCATCGCCATTTCCGGCGATGGTGGGTTCGGGCAATACCCGATGGAGTTCACAACGGCGGTGAAATACGGTATGAACATTACCCATGTACTGCTGCACAACGGCGAGCTTGGCAAAATCTCCAAAGAGCAGCGATCAGGCGAATGGCCGGTTTGGGAAACCCAACTGCAAAACCCGTCTTTTTCTGCCTTCGCAAAGCTCTGCGGCGGGCATGGGGCCAAGGTCACCAAAACAGAAGATATTGAAGCCGCGCTGGCAAAAGCACTGAACTTAGACGGGCCGTCACTGGTCGAGATCATGACAGATGCCGAATTGGTTTGATCCGTCTCAAACTCTGTAGGCTGTTCAATGTCACATATCAGCGCTCGAGACGTACCCATATCGCGTCTTGTCCAACACTCGATGAGCCGGACCATCGGTGCAAGCTCTTGGGCCGAGATCTAAGCCGGTAAATGGAACGTCATGCAGATGCCATTCGGTAAGCCAAAGCCATCCTTTGATATGAGGATATGACGGAGTACCGATCGGGAGTGGGTAAAAGCTGGGGGTCTTATGCAGCGATCCTTTGATTGGAGACTGACAGACGCCTATCAAGAACAGCGGCTCTGGTGACGGCCACATTGTGGGCTCCGCGTGGCGACCATCTCATACGACGACGTTTGCTCATGCGTGCGTTTGCGATGTCGTCGACACACCCTTCGGCGCGAGAAGTTGAGATCGGCAGGCCCCGTCGATACCTTCGACCATAGTCGACGAGCGAGCCGAGGTTGTTGGCTAGATAGCTATAGAGATCATGGCAGCGGGCGAGCGCTTTCTGTGCTTGGTCTCGAAACGCGGTTTCGAATTTTGCAAGCCTTGCGCAATCGACGATCATCCATTGAAGATGGGTCGCGGCAACCTGAATTTTTCCGTGCCAAATGTTCCATCTCAATGTCTCGACTGGGGTCATAAGAAGAGCGGTTGTTCCCGGGAAGTCCTTCCTTTGCACGAGGCCCTTGATGGCGTTCTGCACATGCTGAACCCGCATCGAGATATGCCACCAATCGAGGATGTGTCGTACCTTTCCTTTGGTTGCCCCGCGAATGAGATTCGGGAGCGCGGCCTCCCCGTCCGAAATCACGGTGACGGGTCGCCGACCGTCCCAGCCGAGGGCGTCCAAATCGCGCCGAAGTTGATTAGAAGATGAGGTTGCAGCTTGTGGCGCAAGACCGAAGCGGCGGCACATGTCGTGGGTTTCGATCTTGCCTACTACAACATCGAGATGCCGTTTCTGATACTCTGGCCTGCACCGAATGTGAGCTCCGTCGATGAAAACTGTTAAAGGATTTGAACTGGAAGTTTCGGTCGCTGGCGGCTTTGCGTCGGTGATGTCTTTCGCGACTATGCCGAGGCGGTTCCGCACGGTCGTATTGTGTTGCCGAGCGCAGGGCAGAAACGTCTCCAAGATCCGGGCAGCTTCCCGAAACGAATGGCGGGCACCGAGCTCGGCCTGAAGCATCCTTAATTCAGGTGTCGCGCGGTCACGGAGGACCTGTGCAAAGGGTGAGAGGGCGTCGCCTTCTCCCAAGCGACAAGAACATTTGCGACGCCGAAGGACCCTCAACCGAAACCTGCCAAAGAGCGTGTCGAGCACTCTGGTCCGATAATCGTGAACGGGTCTGGTGCGACCACAGCAGGAGCAGGTCCGACTCGCCGCAGAAATTTCTTCCATCTGGTGCCGTAGAATTGATCCTTGGAGTTGCACCAGAAGTGCTTTCGCTTGTTCGAGCCGGAGCCCCAAATGGCTATGACACTGGTCGGCTAGACTGAGATGAAGAAGCTCTTCCGTCCGCTTCTCTCCAGTCTCAGAATTTGTCTCCAC
>CAYUSM010000072.1:0-13697 GCA_964447345.1 uncultured Sulfitobacter sp.
CAATTGCGGACGACAAGAAATATGGCAACGGCCCCGAGCAGATCGCCCGCTGGGCGCGCTCCCGCGATGGCCGTGAAGTGTTGAGCTGCGCGGGGATCGACCCCAACGAGCGCGTGGTCGCAGGTCTGATGGACTTTGTGGGCAAAGGTGTGCGCACATCCGTCGCGCTGTCGCGCGAAGAATCCGAGCGCCGCAATGCCGCCGCCCAGCAGGCTGAAGCCGCCTGAACCAAGGCTCATCCAGAGCTAGAAAAACGCAGTCCTACGGGGCTGCGTTTTTCGTTCAGGACCCCGAAAAGACAAACATCCAGACCCGTGCAACCATCAATTCCGATGCCAGCAGCCCCACGATCAGTAAAGACAGCAGCCAGCCGGGTTTGCGCCGCCACAGCACAAGGGCGCTGATCATGGCAAGCGCAGCGCCAAGAGGGGCAATCCAGCTGGCCCCATGGCCCCGGTCCCAATAGCTGAGCGGGCTCTCGAATATCCACGAAGTCAGTGGCCAGAAGTGCGGTCTGCCATCGTCGTGGTGCAGCGGAAAGTCGAGCAGAAGATGAAGCAGCGCCGCACCGCAGAGCACGATCGCCCAATCGATACGGCGCCAGATGGCCAGACCCAGCAGGATGCCCCAGACAAAAAAGGAATTGTCGATGGCAAAAACCGTTTGCCACAGCTCAGAGAAGTAGAGCTGATCGAATACGATCTGTGGCGGGATGTTCAGCACAAAGATAGCTGTGCCCGCCATCAGGTAGAGGGACAAATCTGGCAGGAGCGCACCAAGCATCGCTGCCCAGATCAGGTACCTTTGCCCCCCTCTGGCAAGTGCTGCGGCCCCGAGCAGGAGATGTGCTGGCGTATTCACCTCAAAGGCCCTTTCGGTTGCTGCGGATTTGGGCCAGTTTGCGCCAAAGCCTGCGAGACATCACATGACAAAAGCCATCATGATACAAGGGACCGGCAGTAACGTCGGGAAATCCATGATCGTGGCCGGGCTGATCCGCGCCTGTGTGCAGCGGGGGATAGTGGTGCGACCGTTCAAACCGCAGAACATGTCGAACAACGCCGCCGTAACAACTGATGGCGGCGAGATTGGTCGCGCGCAGGCCCTACAGGCTCGGGCTGCGGGCGTCGCTCCGCATACGGATATGAATCCGATCCTTTTGAAGCCGCAGTCAGCAACCGGGGCTCAGGTGATCGTCCAGGGTCAGATCGCCGGGCATCAGGAAGCGGCAGCCTTTGGCAAGAACAAAGCTGCCTTGATGCCCGCGGTACTGGAGTCGTTCAACCGACTGGCAAAGGACTGCGACCTGATCATTGTGGAGGGTGCAGGCAGCCCGGCAGAAACGAACTTGCGCGCAGGCGACATTGCCAACATGGGTTTCGCGCGCGCCGCACAGGTCCCGGTGATCCTGATGGGGGATATCGACCGGGGCGGTGTGATTGCGCAGATCGTCGGCACGCAAGCGGTGATAGAGGCGGCAGACAACGCGCTGATCCGCGGCTTTGCCGTCAACAAGTTCCGGGGGGATCGCAGCCTATTTGATGCCGGGCGGGACGACATCGCGCGGCGCACGGGCTGGCCTTGCCTTGGGGTGATCCCCTGGTTCGATCAGGCCCATCGCCTGCCCGCAGAAGACGTCATGGACCTGCCCGCGCGTGCCAAATCAACAGGCTCTGGTTGCGTCATTGCTGTCCCCCGCCTGCCTCGCATCTCGAACTTCGATGACCTTGATCCGCTGTCGGCAGAACCAGGTGTCGATCTGCGGGTCATCATGCCCGGTGAACCGTTGCCAGCCGATGCCGATCTGGTCCTGATGGTGGGCAGCAAGGCCACAATTGCGGATCTGGCCGCCTTACGGGCCGAGGGCTGGGACATTGATCTGGCTGCGCACATCCGGCGCGGTGGGCGGGTGTTGGGCCTTTGTGGCGGGTATCAGATGCTGGGGCAAACGATTGCGGACCCGCACGGGATAGAAGGTGAGCCTGGAACCGTTGAAGGCTTGGGACATCTGCAAATCGATACTGTCATGGCTCCGGTTAAACACCTGTCACTGAAGAACGGTCAGCATCCGGCGAGCGGCACTGAGGTCTCGGGCTATGAAATTCACATTGGAGAGACCGATGGGCCGGATCGGGCGCGCGCATGGCTGACCTTTGATGGCCAGCCAGAGGGCGCTGCCTGTGCGGACGGGCGCGTGCAGGGTTGCTATATGCACGGGCTGTTCAACTCAGACGCCTTTCGCAGGGCCTATCTCAACCAGTTTGGTGTAGGATCGACACTGGATTTCGAAGCTGGGGTTGATGCGGCCCTCGACGCGCTCGCCACGCATGTCGAGGCATATTTTGACATCGACCAAATGCTTGAGCTTGCTGAGGACGTTTGAGGACTGCCTATTCCAGCTCTTGCGCGGTCAAGGCGCGGTGAATTTCCCGCCGAACCAGCTTGCGGACGTTGCGCGTGATCCGCTCGCCCAGCGCGCCCTGCAGCTCTTCACGCACAATCTCACTGACCAGATCACGCAACGCATCTTCGTCAATAAGCTGTTCGTCCTCATCAAAAGTGAGGCCAGGGTCATCTGCGGGTTGTTGTGCGTTAGTCGCAGCAGCTTCAACTCTTTCCCCTTCGGCAGGCTGTGCCGTCTCTGACGTGGCACCATGTTCAATCGTGTCGGTACCAGCCATCTCGGTATTTGTTTCTTCCGCCTTGTGGGCAAAGACAGGTTTCGGTTCCGAGGCTTCTTCTTCAGGTTCTTCCGTTGAAGCCGACAGCGCGTCGCTCACGCCTTTCGCCGCAGCCAGGCTGGTTGTAGATCGGATGAATGTGGCGCGCCCCATGTCCTCTTGGGGCTCATCATCTTCCCATTCCATCGCTTCAGCTTCGGTCCCGGCATAATCGCTATCGCCCGGATCATCCGGTTCCCAGGTGTCGGATATATTGCTGATCGCCGTCTCCAGCGCCTCGATCTTGGCGCTGAGACTGTGAGACCCCGCCGGTTCCGTGTCTGTTACTTCGGCTACAATGTCTGTGTCATCCGAAAGATCATCATCCTCTTCCGTCGCGGAGACTGGATTGACGGGATCAATGTCCTGATCCGTCGCTGGGGTCGCATCAATCTGCGGCTCAGTCTCTACCTCGACAGCCTCTGCAGTTTCGGTATCCGACTGTTCCGCCTCAACACTGGCTGAAGACACAACAACGGCGTCAGCCTCTACCTCGTCTTCTTCGAAGTTATAGGGGTCGGTTGAGTAATCCTCGGCGATCTCATCGACCGAAGTGGAGGCCGCCTCTGGCTCCGGCCTTTCAGCGACATCCTCGGGCGCGGCAGTCTCTTTATGCGGATAGACATCCAGCAGCGTGTCGTCTGTCACCAGATCGGCAAAGGTCTCTCTGCGGCGTGGCGGCGGTGCGTCGCTCGCCGCCTCATGCTGTGGTGCGTCAGTGGCTGCATTTTCGCCTACCCGCAACGCAGGCGTCAGAACCAGCCGCTCGTTGGCAGGTTCTGATTTTGGTGCCGGTTTGTCGATTTTCGGGGCCTGTAAGGGACGCTTGTCTTCAGATACCAGACGTCTGATCGAGGACAGAACGTCCTCCACCTCAGAGTTTTGGACGGGGTCGGACATTGTTGTTTACCACATTTTGCTCCTGCCCAACGTAGCTTGGCAAAGAGATTCCCACAATGGGGCCGTGAAAATTGTCAGTCTTTTTGAAGCGCGCGCAACACACGATCAAGCTTCTGACCCTGTTTGGACCGCTTGGGCGGGCCGTCTTTCACCAGGTTGTAATACTCAGCCGGATCATAGAGTTGCACCGGAAGCCGCAGTTCTTTTGCCGTTAGCCGACCAGTGGATGCAAGGATCCGGTAGGCCGCCACATAGAGTGCCGCACGCGCAGAAACCTGCAAGGACTGCGCATCAAGCAGCGCCTGCTCGGCGTCGAGAACATCAAGCGTTGTCCGGGCACCCAGACTTGCTTCTTCCCGGATGCCGCGGAACGCGATGCTGGCCGCGCGGACCTGACGCTCGGAAGCGGCAAGCTGGGCCTGCACGGTCGTCAATGTCGCATAGGCGTTGCCGACGTCCTGTTGGACATTGTGGCGCACAACATGCAGGTTTCCACGCTGCGCATCCGCCTGGGCCCGCGCCCGACGTGCCGTGGCGGAAAGCGAGCCACCTTGATAGATCGTCTGACCGGCCTCAACAGCGACAGACCCGCCACGGTTAAAGGTGTCAGCTGTCAGGTCCTCCGAGGCGGTCAGCCTTCCCGACAATGCGATGGAGGGCTTCATGTCCGCTTCGGTTGCACGCACCACCAGATCAGCCGCGGCCACCTGATGCTGTGCGCTTCTCAACGAGGGATGCGTTCGGACGGCGAGCGCCTTTGCCGCGGTCACGTCCTCTGTGATGCCGGGCAGGCTGGGCGGCTGGCGCAGCGGACCGGGCTTGCGCCCGACGACATTGCGATATTCCTCCACCGCACTCACCAAATCGCCGCGTGCTGCGGCAAGACCACTACGCGCCTGCGCAAGCTGCGCCTGGGCCAGCGCTACGTCGGTTCGCGTCACTTCACCGACTTCAAAGCGATCCTGTGCAGCGCGCTGTTCCTGTGTAAGAAGCCGTACGTTGTTCTGGCGCAAAGCCACAAACTCCTGCGCTTCGATCACACCCATGTAGGCGGCGACTGCGCGCAGCAGGACCTGCTGTTCGATGTCCAGCAGTGCCTCTCTGGTCGCAAGCACCGATTCCTTTGCGGCTTCGACCCGGAACTGTCGTGAGCCGAAATCGTAGAGAACCAATTCGCCAATCAGGTTCACCGCCGCCGTCAGATCGTCATTGTCGATTGGCACAGGGGATGCGGCATTTTTGATCCTGCCAAAGTTCTGTGTCAGGCTTGCTGACCAGCGCAAGACAGGCTTCAGGGCTGCAGCAGCGATAGCAACGTCTTCGTCGGCGGCGCGCAGAAGCGCGCGGTTCTGATCCAGAAGACCCGAATGCGTGTATGCGCCGACCAAGGCATCGGCCAGGGTTTCAGCCTGGGCCGCGCGGGGAGACCCCATGCCAAGTGACAACGCGCAGACGCCCGCAAGGACATGTGCCCCAAGTGCAAGTTTTCCGATCTGCATATGCCCTCGACCTCTTTGTTTTCTCACGCCCGACGACCCGCGGACCTTAATCAGAACTGAAACGCGACCTCGCGTTTGAACCCGTCCAGCACCGGTGCCGATGCGTTGAACGCCATTCGCCAACTCACCTGTTCGCCGCGCTTGTAGCCAAGACGCGCCTCACCCAAAGCGCCATCCATGAAGATGGCCGCGATGCGCCCGCCATCCTTCAGCTGTTCCAGCAAAGCGTCCGGCACCTGCATCACGCCACCCTCAACGACAATCACGTCGTAAGGACCATGTGCCGCCGCACCATCGGCAAGTGGGCCGACATGCACAGCGACGTTATCCGAGCCCGCGTCGATCAGCGCTTCCTGAGCCTCGGCCGCCATGCTCTCGTCTTCTTCAACGGCAACAACAGCCTCCGCCATATGCGCGATGACAGCGGCGGAATAGCCCATGGCCGACCCGATATCGAGAACCATTTCCTCGTTCGAGATCGCCAATGCATCCAGCATCTTCGCCAATGTCCGTGGCTCCAACAGCACCCTGCCCTGCCCCAACTCCAGGTTTTCGCCCATATAGGCAGCCTCGCGTTGGGCGGCTGGAACGAAGTCTTCACGCGGGATGGTTAACATCGCGTCAATGATTGGAAACTTGGTCACATCCGACGGACGCACCTGCGTATCAACCATCATCGTGCGTCGCTGGGTGAAATCGCTCATCTGCTAAACTCATCCGTTCAGATTCTATCCATAAGATGTGCCACATCGCAGCCCGGTCAGCAACGGCTTGCAGCAGACTTTCACCGATCAATGATCTTGCGGCGGCATGATGGATCAGTTAGGCAACAAAAACCACTGGTCGGCGAGTTGGCGGAGTGGTGACGCAGCGGATTGCAAATCCGTGTACACCGGTTCGATTCCGGTACTCGCCTCCAGCGGTTTCCCTGAAATTGTGAAGCTATTTCGTCTGCCAGCTTCGGGCCGTACTGACTAGGACATCAGGACAGCATATTGCTCTGGCCGCCGGTCGCGGAAGATGCCCCAGGCAGCGCGGCGTTTGGCGATGTCGGTCAAATCGATCTCCGCCAAGTAAAACCCTTCCTCGCTCTGCATTTCGGCAATCATCGCCCCGGTCTCATCTGCGACAAAGCTGCCGCCGTAGAACGTGATCTCCTCGCCCACTTTTTCGGTGCCGATGCGATTGCTGGCCGCAACGACGGCCATATTGGCTGCGGCATGGCCTTGCATCGTGCGTTGCCAGTGAGCTTTTGAATTCAGTGTTGCGTCCTGGGGCTCTGATCCGATGGCGGTCGGGTACAGCAGCACATCCGCGCCCATCAGTGACATCGCGCGTGCGGCTTCGGGGAACCATTGGTCCCAGCAGATGCCGACACCAATGTGCCCGACAGCGGTCCGCCAAGTGCGAAATCCGGTATCTCCGGGCGTGAAATAGAACTTTTCCTGATAGCCGGGGCCGTCCGGGATATGAGTTTTGCGGTAGAGCCCCATTACCGTGCCATCTGCGTCGATCATCGCCATGGAATTGTAGAAAGCGCGCTCTGTCCGCTCAAAAAAGCTCAGGGGCAGCACGACACCCAACTCGCCCGCCAGCGCAGAAAAACGGGCGATCAGCGGATTGTCCTGAAATGGGCGCGCAAGCTCCAGATGATCCGGGTTTTGTTCGCTGCAGAAATAGAGCGACTCAAAGAGTTCCTGCAAAAGAACAAGTTGTGCGCCCTCCTTGGCCGCTGCGCGCACAAGCGCCTCGGCCTTCTGGACGTTGGCCTCGAGATCGGCGCTGCACGCCATCTGCGTTACGGCAAGCACGGTGCTGGTCAATCTGGCTTTTCCTTCTTTTTGTGCTGCGGCACCCGGCACATCACTGCGGCAGTTTTCCCGCATCGTGGTTCGCTTTCAGCCTTACAGCTTCCCCATCTGCTGCCAAGCTGGAAGGCTACCCAGACGTTATAGATATATGACCGCGCAAGGAGTGGTCCTGATCTCATTCTGGCGGCGGACAAACAACCTCAATCAGGGAGGGTCCCTCCCCTTCGATCCCGCCAGACAGCGCCTTGATGAAACCTTCCATGTCATCCACCCGCGTGCCCGGAACGCCATGTCCCTTCGCCAGCGCCACCCAATCAAGCGTCGGGTTCTCGACATCGAACATGGCTTGGGCGTTGCGCCCAAAGTCCTGGACACCGACGTTGGCAAGTTCATTTCGTAAGATCTGGTAGCCGCGATTGGCGAATACGATCACGGTGACATCCAGGTTTTCCCGCGCCATTGTCCAGAGCGATTGCAGCGTATACATCGCAGAGCCGTCCCCGGTCATCGCGATGACCTTGCGGTCCGGACAGGCGGTCGCCGCCCCGGTCGCACAGGGCAGGCAAAGGCCGATGGCACCTCCGGTTCCCGCCAGCAAGTCATGCGGCCGTGCTGAGCCTATCTGCGGCAGGATGCGATGGCCTGAGGTGACGGCCTCGTTACACACAATCGCATTCTCGGGGATCAGTGCGGCAAGGGCCTGCCCGACCTTGTCGAGCGTCAGCTCTCCTGTCGGAAGCGAAGGGATGGTGAGCGGGTTACTTTCAACCATCGTCTTCCCCGACACGCCAGCTGCATCCGCAAGCGCCTGCAAGGTCCAGGCGATATCGTCAGTGGGTGTGCAAAGGTCCGTCATGCTGCAGGATGCGGGCTCTGGCACGCTGGGCTTGTCGGGATACGCGAAAAAGGCCACTGGCCTGTCCGAACCCAGCAAAGTGATCGAAGTGGTCCCTGCAAGCTGGGCGATCTTGGGCGTGATTGGATAGACCAGCTGGTCGATCTTTGCGACCCCGGCCCCTTTTGAGACGCGCGGGATCAGCGTATCAGCCATCAGGCGGCACCCGGTCTGAGCCGCGATCTGCCCGGCAAGTTCCCGCAATGGTCCGAAAAGCGCGGCGCCTCCAACAAGCAGGGCCGCGCCCGATTTCTTGAGGCGCTCTGCGGTCGCTTCGATCTGCTCGACGCTCGGGCGATGCAGGGCGGCAGGTGGGGCGCTAACGGCAGGACCATCTGCAGGGTTCCATGCCGTGTCAGCGGGCAAGACCAAGGTCGCGATCTGGCCATTGTTCGACCGCGCCGCGCGAATGGCGGCGGCACCATCGGCTGCGACGTCCGTCGCGTCGGCCGATGCCCTGGTCCAATGGCTCACCGATTGGCTGATGCCCTGGATGTCTCCTTTGAGCGGGCTTTCGTAACGGAGGTGATGCGTCGCGTGATCGCCAACCACATTCACGATGCCAGAGCCTGCTTTGCGGGCATTGTGCAGGTTGGCAAAAGCGTTGCCAAAGCCCGGAGCCAGATGCAAGAGCGTGCCTGCGACGTCGCGTTTCATGCGGAAATAGCCATCCGCAGCACCCGTCGTACCCCCCTCAAAAAGGCAGAGCACACAATTCATTTCGGGGTGATCGTCCAGAGCCGCAACAAAGTGCATCTCGGACGTGCCGGGATTGGCAAAGACGGTGTCCACCCCATTTTGAAGCAGAGTTTTGACAAGTGATTCAGCGCCGTTCATTGCAGCTCCCCCGGTGGCCTTTCGCCCAACCTAGGCGACTAGCTGCGGCAGGTTAACCCCGTCAGACAGAACAGCATCGCAATTCTCACGGGGGGTGGGATGTTTTCAGTGCCTAGTGACGTATCACCACATCAGCTGGGACAGACAGGCTGAGCACCGAGTTGGCGTTCAGCATGTCGTTTTCAAAAACTTTCCTGCGGGCACCTTCCATGGAGTAGCCATGTTCCAACCAGCGCTGCGTCAGGCGTTGCTCCAAAACATCAGACGAGACATGCAGGGCAATGGTCAGGTTCCAGAAACCCTGCAGATCGCGCCAACCCGGCGCGTCCAGCAGCAGGTAGTTGCCTTCCACGAGTATAATGCGGGTGCTCGCCGCGATATGGCTTCCTGCTGGCACCACACAATCTGCCTCACGGTCAAAGGTGGGAACCGACACAGCCTCACCCGCGCGCACTATGGTCAGCAAGTCGTAGAGTGCTCGGGTGTCGAAGGTTTGAGGCGCGCCCTTTCGATGCAGAAGACCCCGATCCACCAGCACATCATTGTCCAGATGAAACCCGTCCATTGGCAGCACAGCAGCGTTTTCCAACATGTCGGCCAAGGTCTCTGTTATCGTCGACTTGCCTGCCCCGGGAGGTCCGACAAAGGCCGCGATGACGCGCGGCTTACTTTCCGCGATGTCATTGATCCTCGATACGAGTTCTTCAAGAACATCGGGTTGCATCAGCGGCCAAGCTCGTTTGCCCAGGGAGGATTTGACCCCGCCCGGGACACTGTGATGGCGGAGACCTTGGCGCCAAGCGTCAGGGCATGGGCCATCGATGAACCCGAGATTGTTGCCAGCGCCCTTTTGGACAGGCATCCGCGATCCGCCAGACCACACAGCACACCGGCGTTAAACGTATCCCCTGCCCCGACCGTGTCGACAACCTTGGTCGGCAAGGCTGGAACGGTCATGCTATTGGCGCCGAAGTAGGCGGTCGCTCCATCCGCCCCTTGCGTGACGATCACAACCGATGGCCCCTTTTCGAGGTAGGCCCTGGCTTTCTGCTGCAGGCTCCCCTTGTCCGGGCTCAGCCACTCTAGGTCCTCGTCTGATACCTTTATGATATCACTTTGGCGGATCATCCGGTCCAGTCGGGTACGATAGGCGGCCTCATCCTGAATGAACGACGTGCGGATGTTCGGGTCGATCATGACAACCCGATTTCTGTACGCGCGGTCCAGCAGGGCTGAATAAGCCTCCGCGGCCGGTTCAGCGACCAGGCTGATCCCGCCGAAATAGAGCGCATCCACTGTATCTGGCAGACTGGGCAGGTCGTCAGGGGTCACCATTCTGCCTGCCGAATTCTCATCATAGAACGCATAGCTGGCGCTGCCGTCTTTCAGGTGGACCATGGCCAAAGTGGTCAGCCGTTCCGAACGGATCAGATGTGCGGTCGATACGCCGTTGTCTTCCAGTGTACCCGCCAGCATGGCCCCAAAAGCGTCATGAGACACGCCGCTCAGCAGGCCTGTCTCCACCCCCAGCCGTGCCAGAGCTATGGCAGTGTTGAAAATGGCGCCACCGGGGTGAGGGACGAAGGCGGTCTTACCACCTGCGGCCTCCACAGGGATCATATCGATCAGCGCCTCGCCGCAGCATAGGATCATGCTACGCTCCCTTCGCGCGCGGCGATGTCGAAAGCCCGGTCATGCGTCAACCGTCGACGTAGGCGCGCAACGTGCTTTCGACGCCCTTGGCATAAAGGTCAGCAAGGCACTTCGAAAAGGTTTCGGCAAATGCCCGGTGTTCTGACAGATCGCCGTAGATGCTGTGCATTTGCAGCCACGCAACCGGATCCTGCCGCGCTTCCTGTGCCTTTGCGTGTATCTCGGACCAGTTTGGATCATTGGCCTCTATCACCGTCCCGTCTTCGCGTGTCCCCTCACAATAGCGCGCCCAAAGGGCCGAGGCGAGCGCGAGGCCCTTGATCGGCATGCCCTTGGCCAGACCATCGCGGATGGACGGGACCAGAAAACCCGGCTGCCGGCTGGAGCCATCGAAGGCGACGCGCCGCGTGGTGTCCTTGATCTCCGGGTTTGCAAACCGGCGCTCGACAAGCGGCAGATAGGTCTGGGCCGTCATTCCCGGCACTGGCGCGACATGGGGGGCGATCTCTTCAAGCACGGTTTTGCGCAAGAAGGCCGAGATCAACGGATGGGCCATCGTCTGAGCAATGGTATCTATTCCAAGGATTTCCGCAGGCATCGCAATGATCTGGTGGCCGCCATTGAGGATGCGGATTTTCATCTTCTCAAAAGCGTGCACCTCATCTGTGATCGTAACACCCACATCTTCCCAGGGGGGACGACCTGCACAGAAATCGTCTTCCACCACCCATTGGCGGAAATTCTCGTGTGTGACCGGCGCCTGATCGTCGATGCCAAGCGATTTGGCCAACGCCACCTCTGCGGCGCCGGTCGCCGGGACAATGCAATCGACCATCGCGTTGGGAAAGCTGCAGTTGGTGTCGATCCACTCGGCCAGCTCCGGGTCAGAGAGCCGCGCAAGCGATACAACCGTTTGCCGCAGAATCGCGCCGTTGCCCTGCAAATTGTCACAGCTCTGTCCGGTGACCGGACCAGCACCCTGATCGCGTCGCAGTCGAAGTGCCGCGACCATCGCGCCGAATGCGGTGCGCGGAACCGCGGGATTGGCGGCATCATGCTGAATGTCTGGGTGCCTCTCATCAAAACCGCCTGTGGCTGGATCGATGTAATAGCCCCCTTCGGTCACCGTCAGAGATACGATGCGAATGGCCGGATCGGCCATCTGGGCGATCAGCGCCGCGTTGTCTGGCTCCACAGGTAGGAAGTCGATCATCGGGCCGATGATTTCGGCAGATTTACCGGAAGGATCAAGCTCGATCAGCGTGGTCAGGCAGTCTTGCGACAGTAACCTTTCGCGCTGCGCCGCGTCTGCAGCGCGCACGCCTGCACCGACGATCGCCCAGTCGAACGCTTTGCCCTGTTGCATCAGCCGATGCAGGTACCAAGCCTGATGCGCCCGATGGAAATTGCCCAAACCGATGTGGACGATACCCGGAGTGAGAATGCTGCGATCATAGCCGGGCCGGGCAACGGATGTCGGCAGATCACCAAGCGTGCCGTCCCTGAGGGCCACAAGGGCAATGTCTTTGCCACCGTCTGCCATCAGCTCATCCATTGCCCGCCATCCACGTTGTAGCATTGCGCGACAATGTATTCAGCCTCCTCGCTGGCAAGGAAAACGGCCATGCCGGTCAGGTCATCGGCCCGTCCCATACGGCCGTAAGGTACGCCTGCCGCGACTTCCTTCTTCTTTTGCCCGGGCGCTTTGTTCTCGTACTTGGCAAAGAACGCATCGACGCCGTCCCAATGCTCTCCGTCCACAACGCCGGGCGCGATAGCGTTGACGTTGATGCCGTGCTCTATCAGGTTAAGCCCCGCTGATTGGGTCAGGCTGATGACAGCGGCCTTGGTGGCGCAATAGACACCGACCAAAGGTTCACCCCGGCGCCCTGCCTGACTGGCCATGTTGATGATATGGCCCCTGACACCACGATCAATCATGTGACGCGCGACGGCCTGCATGGTGAAGAGTGTACCGCCCACATTGATGTCAAAGAGTGTCTGGTAGTCGCTTCGCTCAATCTCGACGATCGGCGCAGCCGAGAAGAGCGCTGCGTTATTGATCAGGATGTCGATCTGGCCGAAAGCCCCTGCCGTCGTCGCGACGGCTGCGTCGATACTGGCCTGGTCAGTCACGTCCATTTCGACGGCGATGGCTGCATCACCAATTTCCGATGCTGCCTCCTGCGCCCGTGCAATGTTGATGTCCGCAATTGCCACGCGCGCGCCTTCGGCGACGTAAGCCTTGGCAAAAGCCAAGCCGATCCCGCGCGCCGATCCCGTGATCAGCGCCGATTTGCCTTCAAGTCGCTTCATGCCATGCGCAGCCCATCTTTGCCGAAGCGGTGCATCACGTCTTCTCGCGGGGTCAGGTGCACGCGGTCGCCATGGCGGAATCCAACTTCACCATCGGCGCGCACCGTGATTGTCTCGCCCAGTCCGGTGTCGTGGATGTGGAAGAAGGTGTCAGATCCGAGGTGTTCGGAGACCCCAACGGTCCCGCTCCATGGCCCCTCATCCGCGGAAACGGCGATATGCTCGGGGCGAATGCCCAGGGTGTGACAGCCGTGCTTTTCGGCTTCCGCGCCTTCAATCAGGTTCATGCGTGGCGAGCCAATGAAGCCCGCCACAAAGAGATTGCGCGGCTCCTTGTAAAGCTCCAGAGGGGAGCCGACCTGCTCGATATGGCCTGCCCGCAGGACGACGATCTTGTCTGCCATGGTCATGGCTTCGACCTGATCGTGGGTCACGTAGATCATGGTCGTCGCCAGCCGCTTGTGGAGCTCTGAGATTTCAAGACGCATCCCGACCCGCAATGCCGCATCAAGGTTCGACAGCGGTTCGTCAAAGAGGAATGCCGCAGGTTCGCGCACGATGGCCCGTCCGATGGCCACACGCTGGCGCTGGCCGCCAGAGAGCTGGCCCGGCTTGCGATCAAGGTAGTCCGAGAGGTTCAGGACGTTCGCCGCACCCTCAACCCGTTTGTCGATCTCGGCCTGATCCAGCTTGGCCATGCGCAGCGGGAAAGCGATGTTCTTGCGCACGGACATATGCGGATAGAGCGCATAGGACTGGAACACCATCGCAAGGCCCCGCTTGGCAGGCGGCACGTTCGTCGCGTCATTTCCGTCGATGCGGATTTGACCGGTGGTGATGTCCTCCAACCCCGCAATCAGTCGCAAAAGCGTGGACTTGCCACAGCCGGAGGGGCCAACGAAAACCGTGAACTCCCCATCCTCGATGGTCAGGTCCAGCGGCGGGATCACCTGCACGTCGCCAAAGCTCTTGGTCACTTTATCAAGCGTAATACGTCCCATGATACTGTCCTATTTCACCGCGCCGAAGGTCAGGCCGCGGACAAGTTGTTTCTGGCTGAACCAGC
>CAYUSM010000073.1:0-13102 GCA_964447345.1 uncultured Sulfitobacter sp.
ATTGCCGAGGGACCCGGCTTTGCCGGGAGACGGCCATTCTGCTTGGGAAGCGGGCTGGCTTATGTCAGACAGGTTTCATGCAGGGGCGGCTCCGAAAACCTTTGGTTTTGGTGAGCCAGCAGCGCCCGTCCCCTGATCGGACGCGAAGCAGCCCAACAGGGCTAATGAGCCACCATCTCGGACATCAGCCGTGCCTTCTCACCCATATCGTCGGGCCGCGAGATCACCTCGGCCAAAGCTTCAAGAGAGGCGATGGAATGGCCCGCGCGAAAACTGTCCACATGGGGCAACATGGCGCGAATGCCTGCTGCTTTTGGGGCGAACCCGTCCCAGCGCAGCAGCGGATTGAGCCAGATCACCCGGCGCGCTGTCAGATGGAGCCTTTGCATCTGACGGGCCAAATCGTCCGGCGCGTCCCGGTCGAGCCCGTCCGTGATAAGGAGCACAACAGCCCCCTGCCCCATGACGCGCCGCGACCAATCGCGGTTGAACGCCTCAAGGCAGGCACCGATCCGCGTGCCACCTTCCCAGTCCTGCGCCTCTGCCCCTGCGGCGGCGAGTGCGGCATCCACGTCCCGCGTGGCCAGATGTCGGGTGATGTTCGTCAGCCGCGTGCCAAAGGTAAAGGCATGCACCTTGGCCCAGCCGGCTCCCTTCGCATTACTGACCGCATGCAGGAAATGCAGAATGACGCGGGAATACTGGCTCATGGATCCGGAGATGTCACACAGCACAACAAGATTGGGATAGCGCGGACGCGGCTGCTTGAAAGCCAGCCGGTCCATCTCTCCCCCCCGCCGCAACGCTTGTCTGAGCGAGCGTGCGGTGTCGATCCGGCCCCTTGGGGCCGTCATTCCGCGCCGGGACGGCAATGGTTTCACCGGCAGGGCGAGCTTGGCCAGCATGCGCTTGGCCTCGGCCATCTCGGCAAGGCTCATCTGTTCAAAGTCCAGCGTGCGCAAACGCTCCTTGCTGGACATCGTCAGGCTCGCGTCCATCTCCAGGATCGTATCCTCTTCGGAGGTTTCCTCCTTCTCGGGGCGTTCCGGTGCCTCGGCCCCGTCCAGTAAAGCTTCCGCCGCGCGTTTTTCGGCAGCCTGTGCGGCGCGTTCTTCCTGCACACCGCGCACCATGGGTGTCAGCAGGGACATCATGTGTTCCATGAAACGCGGATCACGCCAGTAAAGGCGGAAAAGCTGGGCAAAGACCCGGCGATGCTCGGGCCGGTTCACGAAACAGGCGTGCAACGTCCAATAAAAATCACGCTTGTCGGTAAACCCCGCTGCCTCGACCGCGCGGATGGCGTCAATCACCCGGCCCGGGCCGATGGGCAGGCCTGCACGACGCAGGGCGCGGGCGAAATGGGTGATGTTGCCTGCCAGCTTCGGATCGTCGGGCAGCTCAAGCGGGGGCAGTTCAGCCATGCTGGCTGATTGGAGGCGCTGCCTCCAAACCTCCGGGAATTGATATGGCCAAAAAGAGGATCATGCAGGCTTGAGCGATGCCTTGGCGTCATCAAGGATGCGTTTGGCCTCGGACCCCTGCAGTTTGGCGATGTCGTCCTGATATTTCAGGATGGCACCCAGAGTGTCGGCTATCACCTCGGGGCTGAGGGTCATGACATCCAGCGCCAGCAGGCATTTCGCCCAGTCTATGGTTTCGGCCACACCGGGTTTCTTGAACAGGTCTTCGGTGCGCAGCTGCTGGACGAAGGCGACCACTTCACGGCTGAGGGCCTCTGCCGCCTCCGGCGCGCGCGCGGCGAGGATCTCCATCTCGCGGTTGAAGTCCGGATAATCGACCCAATGATAAAGGCAGCGGCGCTTCAGCGCATCATGGACCTCGCGCGTGCGGTTGGAGGTGATGATGACAATGGGAGGCTCAGGCGCCTTGATCGTGCCCATCTCGGGAATGGTCACTTGAAAGTCACTCAGGGCCTCAAGCAGGAAGGCTTCAAAGGGCGCATCTGTGCGGTCCAGCTCGTCAATCAGCAGGATCGGCGCGCCTCGCGCATCCGGCCGCATCGCCTCCAGCAAAGGGCGTTCAATCAGAAATTCGTCGCTGAAAAGCTCCGTGGTCAGCGCCTTCTTGTCCGCGCCACCGGCCGCTTCGGCTGCACGGATGGCGACCATCTGCGCGGGAAAGTTCCATTCGTAGACGGCGGAGTTTGCGTCCAACCCCTCGTAGCACTGCAGGCGGATCAGCTTGCGGTCGAGGCCCGTGGCCAGCGCCTTGGCAATCTCGGTCTTGCCAACACCCGCCTCACCTTCCAGAAACAGTGGTCGCCCCAGTTTCAGGCTCAAGAAAGCCACCGTGCCCAAAGCCCGGCCACAGATGTAGCCTTGTTCCCCCAGCATCTTCTGCACCGCATCGATGCTTGCCATATCGCTCATGAAGTCCTCCCCGTCGGGGCAAAGGTGCATGCGTTTGGCGCGGGGTCAAGGGTTGGGCGTGCCGAATTGTCACGCCAACCAGCCCCCCGACCACCACAATTGACGTGATTCGGGCGGGCTGACATAATCTTAGGAATAATTCAGAGGTTTCGGGGCATTGAGCCACCCAAAGCCCAGAGGCGGAGATACGATCGTGACCCAACACCCCTTATCGGGCATCATTTGAAATGCGCATCACCGCTGTCACCTGCGTGAAGAACGAGGGACCTTTCCTGCTGGAATGGATCGCCTTTCATCGGCTGATCGGTGTGACGGATTTCCTTTTCTACTCCAACGACTGCACCGATGCGACGGACCGGCTGCTGGAATGTCTGCAGGGTCATGGCATCGTGGCGCATATTCCCAACCCGGCGACCAACCGCAATTACCAGATGCAGGCGCTCAAGGCGTCACGTCGGCATCCGTTGATCAGACAGGCCGATTGGGTCTGGGTGGCAGATGTCGATGAGTTTCCGAACATCCATGTGGGTGATCACAGTTTTGAGGCCTTGATTGAAGCCTGCGGCAACCCACAGGCCATCTCGCTCAACTTCCAGTTCATGGCCAATGGCGGGATTGAGGAATATGTCGATCAACCGGTCATCACCCAGTTTCTGAGCAGTCACAATCCCGATATCTGGTGTGCGGAGACGGCACTTGAGGTCAAGACGCTGGTCCGGCGCGACTTTCCAACCGAATACTTCGGCGCGCACCGTCCCTTCCACGACGACAGCAAATCAAAGCCAGAGTGGACCGATGGTGCAGGTCGGCCCGTCCCCCGCCCGTTCCGCAAACGACTGAACAAACGGCGCATCCGCGCCTTTCCGGCACGCGGTGCGCGGACCCATGCAACGCTCAACCATTATGCGTTGCGGTCACTGGACAGCTATCTGGTCAAGAATGACCGCGGCGACGTGAACCGGGAGCACCGCGCCTTTGACGAAACCTATTGGCGCGAACGCAATGACAGTGCCTTCTTTGACGACAGCATCTTGCGGTACGAAGGTCCGCTGCGCGACGAGATCGATCAACTGAAAGCCCTGCCGGGTGTCAGGGACCTGCATGATGAGGCCGTGCAATTGCACGTCACAAAGCGTGACGCCTTGCTGACCCAGGAAAGCTATCGGCAGATGCAAGATCAGCTGCGGCGTACCTCCCCCTATGCCGCGACAGAAGCCGCCATTCGCGAAGAGATCGGCTATGCAATCGGTGAGACGCCATGACCCGCCTGCGTGTCGTCAACCTCGCCCTGCCCAAGACCGGCACCACAACCTTAACGGACGCTTTGCGCCATGCGGGTCTGACCGTCGCCGACTGGCGCATTCGGCCAGGCCAATCAAAACGCGATGACATCCCGCGGATGCATCTGGGCAAGATCATCTACGAAGACTACTTTGACAGCGGCGATCCACTGGCGCGTCTGGGCGAGTTCGACGTGATCAATGAGATGTCAGCGGTGCGCGAGGACCGCTCTTTCTGGCCGCAAACGGACTGGGGCGTGATCTCTGCCATTCGCGATCATCATCCGGATGTCAGATTTGTCCTGACCATGCGCGACCCTGACAAAACAGCCGATTCCATGATGCGCTGGAACAACCTGGGCAAGAAACGTCTGCCGCGTGCAGATATTCCCGGTCTGCCGCGCGGCTATGGGCGGTCGGACGCGCAACTGGCGCGCTGGCTGCGGGCCCATTACGCCTTTTGTCACCATGCCTTTGCGGGGGACAGGAACTTCATGGCCTATGACATTGAAGACCCGCAGGCACAGGAGAAGATCAGCGGCTACCTGGGCATCGAGCTGCCCTGGTGGGGCAAAAGCAACGTCGGCACCGCCGCATCCGAGCCTGCCTCATGAAACTGACCCTGCTCATCGGTCCAAGTGAGAAAGCGGCAATGCGCTTTCGCAGCCTGTTCAAACACTATGAAGGCGCCTTGGCCAAGGCGGGCATCGCCGTACCCGACTGGAACCATGTGCGGCTTTATGCAGCCTGTGCGGAAGCGGATGAGATCGGCATCCTGCGGCATCGGCGCGGTCTGGACCATCCGCTGGTTCAGAAGACGTTGAGCGTGGAGTTACACAAGCTTTTCGAAACCGAACTGCACAAGATCAAGGCCGAGCATGTGGTTCTGTCTGCCGCGCAGCTTGGCAACCTGCTTTCGACAGAAGAAGAACTGGGCCGTCTCAAAGGGCTCCTGTCACCCTATTTTGAAGATGTCCAGATCGTCGCGCATCTGAATGCGCAAGCGCGACAACTGGTGGAGCATTACATCTACGCCATTCTCGAGGGGCGCCGCCATTCGCTCGATCAGGAGTTGACCCTCGCCAGGGAAGATCGATGGTGGCAGGGCGCGCTGGCACAGCGCGGCACCAACGCCCCTTATTTCGGCCTCTTCAACGACATTCAGACCCCGCCCCACTGGCTGGATTACAAGAAACTTCTCAGCTTCTGGGAGGGGGTTTTTGGCTACGGCAATGTGACGCTGCGTCCACTGGACCTTGCCACGCTTTACGGCCCCGAGGGTATCGGGGAGCTTTGCCAAACCCTTGATATCGAAAACACATTTGACCCGGCAGAACCCGATCGCCTGTTCCTGCCGGAACCGGCACCCTCGCTGACGCGGATGCGGCACATGAACGAGGTGCTGATCCGCTACGCGCAGGCCAAAGACATCATCATTCCGCGTGACCTGTGGACGCAAGTGTTGCGCAATGTGCGCGTCTCGGGTGCGCCTATTGCGCCGGGCAGTCTCTATCCGATCTCGGATCGTTTCAGTGCAGACAACGCGGAACTGGTGCTGCAATTTCCGCATCTTGCCAAGGCGCTCGAACCAGATGCACCGACGGAACTATGGGAAGAAGCGGACCCACAGCAGGGCTTTCGCGCGACGCAATATCTTGCGGCCTATGCCTTTACCCTGCGCCGCCACGCGACCCCGGTCGCAGAAAAACAGGCCGAAGCGGCCGTCGCAGAGAAAGCAGCAGGCAAGTTTGAGAAGCTCCTGTCGGACATGGAGCCTGATGGAGACGAGCCGGAAGCACAGGACCGGCTGCTCAACCGGGTCAAGGTGAACCACCAGATGGTCCTGACGACGCAGTTCAGACCGCACAACAACCTTGGCGCTGTCAACGAAGAGGAGCTGGCCGCCGCCTATACCGCACCGAAGCCACGCACATTGCCCGAAGGCTCGACCGGCAACGTCATTGTGGCCTGCATGAAGAACGAAGCCCCCTATATCCTTGAATGGATCGCCTATCACCGGGCCATCGGCGTGGACAATTTCCTGATCTACACAAACGATTGTACGGACGGCACTGACGCGATCCTGCAGCGCCTCATGGCGATGGGCGTGGTCGAGCACCGCAACAACGACGCCTGGAAAGGCAACTCTCCGCAACAGCATGCGCTGAACCAGGCGATCAAGGAGCCCATGGTCGAAAACGCGGCATGGATCATTCACATCGACGTGGATGAATTCATGAACGTCCGCACCGGCAATGGGACGCTGGATGATCTCTTTGCCGCCGTCCCCGATGCCACCAATATCGCCATGACCTGGCGGCTCTTTGGGCATAACGGTGTGACCGACTTCCGCGACGCATTGGTGATCGACCAATTCGACACCTGCGCGCCAAGCTACTGCCCCAAGCCGCACACCGCCTGGGGCTTCAAGACAATGTTCCGCAACATCGGTGCCTACGGTAAGCTCAGCTGCCACCGGCCAAACAAACTGGCTGAAGGCTTTGAAAAGAAGGTGAAATGGGTCAATGGCTCCGGCCGCGACATGACCCGTGATGCGCTACAGAACGGCTGGCGGTCTTCCAAAACGAACGTCGGTTATGATCTTCTTCAACTCAACCACTACGCTTTGCGCAGTGCCGATTCCTTCCTGATCAAACGCCAACGAGGACGTGCCCTGCACGTCGACCGGTCCATCGGGATCAACTATTGGGTACGCATGGACTGGTCGGACGTGCGCGACATCACAATCAAGCGCAACATTCCCCGTGTGCGGGCCGAAATGGACCGCCTCCTGGCCGACAGGACCTTGAACAAAGCCCATGAGGACGGCGTTGCCTGGCACAAGGCCAAAGCGCAGGAGTTGCGCGCGACGCCAGAGTTTGCGGACCTCTACCACCAGGCGCTCAACGTAAAACTCAATGAGACGGAGCGTGTCGCCTACGCCCTTGCCCTCGATATGGAGAGCTGAGACATGGACGGACAATCGCCTCCGCAGGACACGCCTGTGGGTTTCATCCGCTCCCGCGGGATGCGCTTTCCCAAGGACCCTCAGATCATTCAAGGCAAGGTGCGCCGCCTTCTGCGAACCAACGGCTACGAGGCCAAGGAGACCGAGGCCGCCCTGCGCGTTGTGCGCGAAGGCGACACCGTGGTCGAACTGGGTGGCGGCATTGGCTATATGTCCACGTTGGTCGCCACCAAACGTGCGATCAAAGCTGTACATGTGTTTGAGGCGAACCCGAACCTGATCCCCTATATCCACTCTGTTCACGCCGCCAATGGCGTCACCAACGCCCATGTCACAAATGCCATCCTCGGTCCGCGCAAAGGCAGCGTTGATTTCTACGTCCGCGAACCCTTGCTGGGCTCGTCCATGCAGGTATTGGAAGGAGAGGTTGACCCGCCATCGGTCAAGGTCGACGTGCTGAACGCCAAGCAAACGCTCAAGGAGATCAGCGCGAACGTGCTGATCTGCGATATCGAGGGGGCTGAGGCCGATCTGATCCCCGCCATGGACCTCAGCGGTTTGCGCGCCGCGATCGTTGAAACGCATCCACAATGGATCGGCCCTGAGGGCATCAACAAGGTCATGCGTGCCTTCATGGACGCAGGTCTTGCATATTACCACCGCGGCTCGCACGGCAAGGTGCTGGCCTTCCGCACCGACTGGTAGATGAGCCACCTCGCCATCCTTTGCGTGCGCAACGAAGGGGCCTTCCTTCTGGAATGGCTCGCCCACCATCGTGCGGTGGGCTTTGCCGATTTTCTGGTCTTTTCAAATGATTGCGAAGACGGCACCGACCAGATGCTGGACCGGCTCGCAGCGATGGGACTGCTGACCCATGTCCGCAATGACGGCCCTTATGAGAAAGGAGGGATTCAGTTTACGGCTCTGAAGGCTGCATCCAAAACGGATCAGGTCCAACAGGCCGAATGGCTCCTTCCGCTGGACATTGACGAATTCGTCAACATCCACACTGGCGATCACACGCTCACCGCTCTGCACGCGGCCACGCCGGATGCCACGGCGATCACCCTCACCTGGCGGCTTTTTGGCACCTCCGGGCAAGTCCACTTCGAAGATCAACCCGTGCTCGACACGTTTACCCGATGCGCCCCCGCCGTCCTGAACTGGCCATGGCGCGCAGCGATGTTCAAGACGCTCTACCGCAACGATGGCACCTACCGGAAACCGGGTGTGCACAGGCCCCGCGACCCTGACAAGGCGCGCCTTGATAAGGCGGCTTGGGTCGACGGCAATGGCAACCCGCTTGGCTTGGCCTTCAAGACCCAGCGCATTTTCTCGGACTTCGGAAAGGACAACTATGGCCTTGTCCAGCTCAATCACTACCCGCTGGGCGCGCTGGAATCCTACGTCCTGAAGGCAGACCGCGGTCGCGCGGTCCACAGCGAAGACCTGCTGGGCCTCGACTACTTCGTTGAGCGGAACTTCAACACCGACACAGATACGTCCATTCAGTCGCTTGCCCCGCAAAGGCAGGCGGAATTGACCGCTCTGAAGGCCGATGCAACGCTAAGCACGTTGCACGATCAAGCGGTTGCCTGGCGAAAAACCCGCTTTGACGCGCTTCTCAAACTGGACCCCTACCGCGCCCTCTTTGGCCGTCTGTTGATGACCCCGCCCTCTCAGCCTGTCCCGGCCCAAGCTGCGCGTTTCCTCATCAAACACGCGCGACTTGCGCATCGGCAGAGCGACGCTTAGCCTTATTCTCGCACGCATTCTCCTAAATTTTGCCGCAATGGCCCTCTATTTCCGGCCAAAATCGCGCAAAACAAGCGATGTGCCGTATTGAGGACGTGGCCATGAAAGACAAAGCGCCCACACTTGAGACCTCTCTTGTCGACCTGCCAAAGCAGGAGTGGCTGGCGGCTGTCGAAGAGATCGCGGATGAAGACGGCTATGTCCAAAACTTGGGACCGCGCCATCACGCCATCTTTGTCGAGGAAGGCACAACGCTGCTGGTCACTTTTGAGACGCTGCAAGGCATTCAGGCCCTGTCTGACCTCGGCCAGCCCCTTGGCTGGGACATGCTGCGCAATCATGGCTGGTCACATCTATGTCTTGCCAGCGATGGGGACACCTGGTTCCGCGATGAAGCGGTCTATGGCTATGTTGACCGGCTGGTTGATGATGGCTTCTTTGACGAATTCGACCAGGTTGTCTTTTACGGCGCTGGCCCATGCGGCTATGCGGCGGCTGCCTATTCGGTTGCAGCCCCCGGCGCGACGGTCGTGGCCATCCAACCACAGGCCACACTGGACCCTCGGATCACCGAATGGGATGACCGGTTTGCCGACATGCGCAGCCATGACTTCACCACGCGCTATGGCTATGCGCCCGACATGTTGGACGCGGCCAGTCATGCCTTTGTGCTATACGACCCACGCCAGCAGCTTGACGCGATGCACGCAGCGCTCTTCACCCGTCCGAACGTGACCAAACTGCGCATGCGCTTTATGGGCGACGCCTTGCAAACCGATCTTCTGGAAATGGAGACCTGGACCGCGCTGATCGAGGCCGCAGGCACTGGTGAACTGACCGAGGCCCGCTTTGCTGATCTTTACCGGGCGCGCCGGGATCACCGCCCCTACCTGCGCAACCTGCTGGACGCCTTGCAGGCGGATGGACGCGACGGTCTGGTCGAAGCACTGTGCGCCAACGTCACAGGCCGAATGCGCGCGCGGCGCTTTGCGCTGACCCTCCGCAACCTGCGTCAGGACAAGCAGACCGAAGCCGGGGAAGGCTAGCGTCTGCCAGACCGCAATCACGGCAAATTCAGGTAGCCCTTCTTACCCGCGTCATGCTAGCCCCATGGCATGACCCAAACCCTCACGATCCGCCGCCCCGACGACTGGCACCTGCACCTGCGCGATGGCGCGATGCTGCAGGCCGTTCTCCCCCACACCGCCGCGCATTTCGCCCGTGCGATCATCATGCCAAACCTCGTACCTCCGGTGGTCAGGGGGGCAGATGCCACGGCCTATCGCGACCGGATCATGGCCGCTCTGCCGGACGGGGCGGATTTCACCCCTCTGATGACGCTGTACCTGACCGAGGACACAGACCCCGAAGACGTCGCCGCCGCCCATGCCTCGGGCCTGATCACCGCCGTAAAGCTTTACCCCGCAGGGGCCACAACAAACTCCGCAAGCGGTGTGGCCAACTTTGACAACGTGGCGCAAGTGCTTGAGAAAATGGCAGAGATCGGCCTGCCGCTCTGTACCCACGGAGAGGTCACAGACCCCTCCGTCGACATTTTCGACCGGGAGGCTGTCTTCATTGACCGCGTGCTGGATCCGATCCGGCGCACCCACCCGGACTTGCGCGTCGTGATGGAACACATCACCACCTCGGACGCCGTGGACTACGTCAAATCAAGCGATACGAACCTCGCCGCGACGATCACGACCCATCACCTCGTCATCAACCGCAACCATATCCTCGCCGGTGGCATCAAACCGCACTATTACTGCCTGCCCGTTGCCAAGCGCGAACAGCATCGGCTGGCCTTGCGTGCGGCAGCAACCTCCGGTGACACGCGCTTCTTCCTTGGCACAGACTCTGCCCCCCACACCGATGCCAACAAGCTGCTGCCCTGCGGCTGTGCGGGCTGTTTCACGGCCCCCAATACACTTTCGATCCTGGCGGAGGTCTTTGAGCAGGAAGGCGCACTCAACCGGCTTGAGGGCTTCACGTCGCTTCATGGTCCGGCCTACTATCGCCTGCCCGTCAATGAGACGTCGATCACCCTGGAGCGGAGCGCTCCAAGCTATCCGGATCACATCCCGACCGAGGACGGGCCCGTCACAGTCTTTGATCCAGACATGCCGCTCAACTGGCGCGTGGTCATGTGATGTTCACCCAAACGGACTTCAACGCCGCCAGGGATATTGTCTATGCTAGGATGCAGCCGACGCTGCAGCATAACTGGCCGCAACTCGCAACGGAACTCGGGTGCGAGGTCTGGCTCAAACATGAAAACCAGACGCCTCTGGGTGCCTTCAAGGTGCGTGGCGGCCTTGTGCATATGCGCCGCCGCAAGGATGCGGGCAAGCTGAACGGTGTCATCACGGCCTCGACCGGCAACCACGGTCAATCCATCCCCAACGCTGCGCGTCTGGAAGGGATCAAGGCCACCATCGTCGTGCCAGAGAATAATTCCCCGGAAAAGAATGCCGCCATGCGCGCGCTGGGTGCCCGCCTGATCGAGACCGGCGATGATTTTGCAGACGCGGTCGCCTACGCCAAGCAACTCGCGACCGAGGAAAACCTCGACATGATCCCAAGCTTTCACGCCGATCTCGTCGTTGGTGTGGCAACCTACGCCTATGAGCTGTTTCAGGCCGCCGGAGAGCTGGATGCGGTCTATGTCCCCATCGGTCTCGGCTCCGGCATCTGCGGCGTGATGGGCGTGCGCGACATGCTGGGGCTGAAGACAAAGGTTATCGGCGTCGTTGCCGAAGGGGCGAATGCTTACGCCCTGTCCTTCGCCGCCGGGACGGTAGTGCCCACCAATGCCGTCCATACGTTCGCCGAAGGTGTTGCAGTGCGCGAACCAAACCCGGAGGCCGTCGCCCTGATCAACGCCGGTGCTGAACGCGTCGTCCAGGTGACGGACAGGCAGATTCGCGACGCCATGCGCCTGATCTTCCGCGCGACCCACAATCTGGCCGAAGGCGCGGGTGCCGTGGCACTGGCCGCTGTCGTGGCCGAGCGGAACCAGCTTCAGGGACAACGGGTGGCCGCAATCCTGAGCGGCGGCAACATCGACGCAAGCAAATATGCGGCGGTCCTGACGGGCAAAGACTGATCGGCCCCTATGGCCCTGCCCAAAAACACGCGCTAGAAGCCTGCCAGCGCTTTCGTGAACACCGTCTACTCTGCAGGAGACCCCGATGATCCCCACCAGCTATCCCAGCCCCGAAGAAATGGCCCGTCTCACAGCTCGGATGTTGTTGGAAATCAAAGCGGTACACTTCAATGCTGAGACGCCATTCACCCTGGCATCTGGCCTGCCCAGCCCCACATACATCGATTGCCGCAAGCTGATCAGCCATCCACGCATTCGCGCCACGTTGATGGACTTTCTGACAGTCACTGTCATGCGCAACGCGGGCTTTGAAGCATTCGACAATATTGCAGGCGGCGAAACGGCCGGTATCCCCTTTGCTGCCATGGTGGCGGAGCGCATGGGCCTGCCCATGACCTACGTTCGGAAGAAACCCAAAGGCTACGGCAGGAATGCGCGCATCGAAGGCGAAATGAGCGAAGGTCAGCGCGTGTTGCTGGTGGAGGATCTGACCACCGACGGCGGCTCAAAGCTCAGCTTCGTCGATGCGATCCGCGAAACCGGCGCCTCCTGCGCGCACACAGCGGTCATCTTTTACTATGGCATATTTCCTCAGACCGAAAAGACACTGGGCGATCATGGCGTTACGCTTCATCACCTCTGCACATGGTGGGATGTACTGGCCGAAGCCAAGGCCCAGAACGCCTTTGACGCGAGCACTTTGAAAGAAGTTGAAACCTTTCTTGATGCCCCCAAAGAATGGCAAAACACGCATAGCGGGAAGTCCTAACCACACCCGATATTGACGCAAGCACCTCATCTGATGCAAGATGTAGTACGCGCGAAGCCTTCCACGGCTTATCCACAGAAACATACAATTTGCGCCAAATCCCCCCCGACGCTACACCGGGGGCCGAGGGAAATCGGGTGGTGAGATGAACGAGATAACCGCGCTTAACGCGAACAATATTGCTGTGCAGGCACCCGAAACGATGCCGCATTCCATTGAGGCCGAACAGCAGCTTCTGGGCGCGATCCTGACCAATAACGACGTCTATGACCGCGTGGCCTCGATCATCGGGGCCAAGCACTTCTATGACCCGGTGCATGCCCGCATCTTTGACATCGCGGCCCAGCGGATTGCCAAGAACAACCTTGCCTCACCTGTCACGTTGAAAGCCTTCATGGAAGACGATGAGGGCCTGAAGGAACTGGGCGGCCCCGCCTATCTTGCGCGCCTGGCCGGTGCCGCGATCAGCGCCTTTGCGGTGCGGGACTACGCCCAGATGATCTACGACCTCGCTGTCCGTCGTGACCTCATCCAGCTGGGCCGCGATATTTCAGCCAAGGCGGCAACGGTCGACGTCGCATCCGAGCCGCGCGAGCAGATTGTCGAGGCCGAACAACAGCTTTACAAGCTCGCGGAACAGGGACAGGTTGAAAGCGGTTTTCAGAGCTTTCTCAAAGCCGTAACAGACGCTGTTAACGTTGCCAACGCCGCCTATCAACGCGATGGTGGCCTCTCTGGCGTCTCCACCGGCCTGATCGACATGGACAGCAAGCTCGGCGGCCTGCACCGCTCAGACCTGCTGATCCTCGCGGGCCGCCCGTCCATGGG